>JADGHD010000151.1 GCA_019689615.1 Frankia sp.
GGGGAGGGCGCGGACGGGCGGGTCGTGGTCTCCCGGCCCGAGGCGCACCGCGCGCCGGCCCGTGGCCGGCCGGCCCACGCCGACCAGGCGGCGCTGCGCCAGGCCCAGCTGCGCGACGCCGTGCGGCTGCTGCGCCGCGGCGACGCCAGCGCCCAGGCGTTGCGGCGCGACCAGGCAGCGGACGGCGGCGGCGAGCCGGGCGGCGGCGACGGGCCCGGCGGTACCCGGGTGAGCCGGACCGGGCCGGCCATCCTGGTCCGGCTGCAGACCGCGGTCCGGGAGCGGCAGCGGGTCCTGCTCGGCTACGTCGACCAGCAGGGGATGTCCAGCCAGCGGATCGTGCGCCCGACCGCCCTCGACGGCGGCTGGCTGACCGCCTGGGATGACCTCAGCGGCGGCCCCCGCCGGTTCGTGCTGCACCGGGTCACCGCCGTCGCCGACCTTCCCGACCCGTTCGCCCCGGACGTGCCTTCCCCCTCCCCGCCGGACTAGGGACCTGCGGTAGGCCGCCCGGCGTCGCGCCAGCGCCGGCGTGCTCGTCACCTTGGGTGTTCTTCCGGCTATCCGGCGGACGGTACCGTCGAGGTCATGTCGTTTCACAGTCCGGCTCGCCCAGGGGTTCGCGGTGGCTGACGGGCCGCTGATCGTGCAGTCCGACAGGACCCTGCTCCTGGAGGTCGGGCACCCGCTCGCCGACCAGGCGCGGGCGGCGGTCGCCCCGTTCGCCGAGCTCGAGCGCTCGCCCGAGCACGTGCACACCTACCGGGTGACCCCGCTGGCGCTGTGGAACGCCCGCGCCGCCGGCCACGACGCCGAACAGGTGGTCGACGCGCTCGTCCGGTACTCCCGGTACGCCGTGCCGCACGCCCTGCTCGTCGACGTCGCGGACACGATGGACCGCTACGGCCGGCTGCGGCTGGAGAACGACCCGGCGCACGGCCTGGTGCTGCGGGCACTCGACCGGGCGGTGCTGGTCGAGGTGACCCGGTCGAAGCGGACCGCGCCGATGCTCGGCGCCCGGATCGACGACGACACCGTCGCGGTGCACCCGTCCGAGCGGGGCCGGCTCAAGCAGGCGCTGCTCAAGATCGGCTGGCCGGCCGAGGACCTGGCCGGCTACGTCGACGGCGAGGCGCACCCGATCGAGCTGCGCGAGGACGGCTGGACGCTGCGCGACTACCAGAAGGGCGCGGTCGCGGGCTTCTGGGAGGGCGGCTCGGGCGTCATCGTGCTGCCCAGCGGCGCCGGCAAGACGATCGTCGGCGCGGCGGCCATGGCCAGGGCCCGCTGCACCACGCTGATCCTGGTGACCAACACCGTCGCCGGCCGGCAGTGGCGCGCGGAGCTGCTGCGCCGCACCTCGCTGACGGAGAGCGAGATCGGCGAGTACAGCGGGGAGCGCAAGGAGATCCGCCCGGTCACCATCGCCACCTACCAGGTGATGACCGCCCGGCGCGGCGGCGAGTACCTGCACCTCGGCCTGTTCGACGCCCGCGACTGGGGGCTGATCATCTACGACGAGGTGCACCTGCTGCCGGCCCCGGTCTTCCGGATGACCGCGGACATCCAGTCCCGCCGGCGGCTGGGGCTGACCGCGACGCTGGTGCGCGAGGACGGCCGCGAGGGCGACGTCTTCTCGCTGATCGGGCCGAAGCGCTACGACGCGCCCTGGCGCGAGATCGAGGCGCAGGGCTGGATCGCGCCGGCCGAGTGCACCGAGGTGCGGGTCACCCTCACCGAGGACGAGCGGATGGGCTACGCGCTCGCCGAGCCGGACGAGCGCTACCGGATCTGCGCCACCGCCCCGAGCAAGCACGCCGTCGTCGAACGGCTGGTCCGCCGGCACGCCGACGACCGGGTCCTGATCATCGGCGCCTACCTGGACCAGTTGGAGGCGCTCGGGCGCAGCCTCGGCGCGCCGGTGGTGCAGGGCAGCACCCGGACGCGGGAGCGGGAACGGCTGTTCGAGGAGTTCCGTCGCGGGGAGATCCGCACCCTGGTCGTGTCGAAGGTCGCGAACGTCTCGATCGACCTGCCGGAGGCGGGCGTCGCCATCCAGGTCAGCGGGACGTTCGGCTCCCGGCAGGAGGAGGCCCAGCGGCTCGGCCGGGTGCTTCGGCCCAAGGCGGACGGCCGGTCCGCACACTTCTACACCGTCGTCGCCCGGGACACCCTCGACCAGGAGTACGCCGCGCACCGCCAGCGCTTCCTGGCCGAGCAGGGCTACGCCTACACGATCATCGACGCCGACGACGTCACCGACAGCACCTGACCTGGCCGAGCCGGCCACCGGCCGAGGGGCGCCCGCGGCGACCGGCCGCAGGACGCTGGATCGCTCAGTCCGGCGGGTCCACCAGGTCGGCGGGGACGACCGTCACCGGGAAGGGGCGGGTGACGGACAGCTCCTCGGTGCCGCGGGCGGCGCCGGTGCGCTGGTAGTCCCCGTCGACGAGGTCGTAGACCTCGACCGAGGCGGTCGTCGGGTTCGGGTCGACCAGCCAGCAGGACGGGACGCCGCGCTCGCGGTAGATGTCGAGCTTGAGCGTGCGGTCGTAGCGGCGGGTTGTCTCGTCCGCCACCTCGACGACCAGGAACGGCAGCTCGGCCAGCCGGGTGCGGGCCGGTGCCGGCGGCTGCGCCGGCTGCTGCTCCTCGGTCGGCGGGCTGGGGATCGCTGGGGCGCCGGGTGCCGGGCCGACGACGATGTCCGGATAGAGCAGCGTGCGCGGCGAGATCTGCACGCCGACGCCCTGCGGGTGGACGTGGGCGCCCGAGGTGGCCGCCGCGGCGAGGCGCTCGGCCAGCCGTTCGATCACCCGGGTGCGCAGCGGCGTCGGCCACGGGCGCAGCACGCACAGCCCATCGAGCAGCTCCACCCGGCCGTCGTCCGCCTCGACGCCGTCGAGCGCGGACACGGTCACCGGTGGTGCCGGCAGCACGACCACGGGAAGGCGCCGGCGAAGCTGGGTGACTGCCTGCATCACGTCGCTATCCTGCTCCCCTCCTGTGCCGCTGTCTGCTGGCTCGCCGCGGCGCGCTGGCCCGCCAGCCCGCTGGCCCGGTCAGCCCAGGCCGCGCGAGTCCTGCTTGAGCGCGGTGTCCACGGTCAGCGCCGAGGCGACGACCATGGCCCGCAGCGGGTCCTGGAGCGGGCGGTGGATCTGCACGACGTAGTTGTCGGCCGTCGTGAACAGGGTGCGGGCCAGGCCCTCCCAGGTCTTGGTGATCCGGGCGACCTCGACGTCGGCGTGGTCGACGATTGAGAAGTTCCAGGCGCGCCAGTTCTCCGCCTTGATCATCCCGATCTGCTGGCCACCGGCCGTGAGCGCGAAGCGGATCTTGCCGAAGACGTTCTCCTGGACGATCTGCCCGAGCTCGACCCCGTCCGGCCGGCTCACGATCACCCGGGACTTCACGATCTTGCGTGGCCGGGTGAGCACCAGGTGGACGACGCCCGCCTGGTCGCGGACCTCCAGTCGGTGGGTCATGAACTGGTCGAGGGAGGTCAGCACCCGCGCGGCCTTCTTGATGGCGCTCTGCCCGACCTCGACCACCGAGCCGATCTGGTTGCCGTTCTGGTCGAAGACGGCGTACTCGTTGGTGACCTCGATGATCTTCGTCTTCTGGTTGACGACGAGCACCGGCTCGGTGAACAGCGTGCCGCCGCCCGGCCCGGTGGGCGGGAGCCCTGCCTGCTGGCGCACCTGCCGCTGGATCTGCGTGGGGTCGTAGCCCGTCTGCACCGGTGGCTGCGGCGGCACACCCTGCGGCGCGCCCCACATCACCGGCTGGGGCTGGGCCTGGGGCGACGCCGGGTAGCCGGGCTGCTGCGCCGGCACGTACCCGGGCCGATCGGGCGGTTGCGGCTGGCCGGGCTGTGGCGGTGCAGCGGGCTGCACGTGGTCGGTCCACCGCGCCCCGTCCCACCACCGCAGCCCGCCAGCCCCGGACGGGTCCTGGTACCAGCCGGGGACGGGAGCGGTCTGCGACATGCCCTCCACCCTGTCATCCCGTTCCCAGGAATGCCAAGGACGGCCAACAGCGAAGGGGCGGCCCCGTGCGGGACCGCCCCTGTGCGTGCTGTCGGACGACCAGGCCGGACTCAGAAGTCCATGTCGCCGCCGCCGGGCACGGCGGGAGCGTTGTTCTTCTCCGGCTTGTCGGCGATGACGGCCTCGGTGGTGAGGAACAGGCCCGCGATCGACGCGGCGTTCTGCAGCGCCGAGCGGGTCACCTTGGCCGGGTCGATGATGCCGGCAGCCAGCATGTCGACGTACTCGCCGGTCGCCGCGTTGAGGCCGTGGCCGGTCGGCAGGTTGCGCACCTTCTCGACGACGACGCCGCCCTCAAGGCCGCTGTTGAACGCGATCTGCTTGATCGGCGCCTCCAGCGCGAGCTTGACGATGTTCGCACCGGTCAGCTCGTCGCCGGACAGGTCGAGCTTCTCGAACGCGGTGATCGACGCCTGCAGCAGGGCCACGCCACCACCGGCGACGATGCCCTCCTCGACGGCGGCCTTCGCGTTGGACACCGCGTCCTCGATGCGGTGCTTCTTCTCCTTGAGCTCGACCTCGGTGGCCGCGCCGACCTTGACGACCGCGACACCGCCGGCCAGCTTGGCCAGCCGCTCCTGCAGCTTCTCGCGGTCGTAGTCGGAGTCCGACTTCTCGATCTCGTTGCGGATCTGGGAGACCCGGCCGGCGATCTCGTCCGGGTTGCCAGCGCCCTCGACGATGGTGGTCTCGTCCTTGGTGACGACCACCTTGCGGGCCTTGCCCAGCAGGTCGAGGGTGGTGTTCTCCAGCTTCAGGCCGACGTCCTCGGAGATGACCTGGCCGCCGGTCAGGATGGCGATGTCGCCGAGCATGGCCTTGCGACGGTCACCGAAGCCGGGCGCCTTGACCGCGACGCTCCTGAAGGTGCCGCGGATCTTGTTGACGATCAGGGTCGCCAGGGCCTCGCCCTCGACGTCCTCGGCGATGATCGCCAGCGGCTTGCTGGCCTGCATGACCTTCTCCAGCAGCGGGAGCAGGTCCTTGACCGCCGAGATCTTGCTGTTGACGATCAGGATGAACGGGTCCTCGAGGACAGCCTCCTGGCGGTCCGCGTCCGTGACGAAGTACGGCGAGATGTAGCCCTTGTCGAAGCGCATACCCTCGGTGAGCTCCAGCTCGAGACCGAAGGTGTTGCTCTCCTCGACGGTGACGACACCCTCCTTGCCGACCTTGTCGAGGGCCTCGGCGATGAGGTTGCCGATGGCCGGGTCGCCCGCGGAGATCGACGCGGTGGAGGCGATCTGCTCCTTGGTCTCGACCTCCTTGGCCTGCTTCGAGAGCTCCTCGGAGACGCTCTCGACGGCCAGCTCGATGCCCTTCTTCAGGCTCAGCGGGTTCGCGCCGGCGGCCACGTTGCGCAGGCCCTCGCGGACCAGCGCCTGGGCCAGGATCGTCGCGGTGGTGGTGCCGTCACCCGCGACGTCGTTGGTCTTCTTGGCGACTTCCTTGACGAGCTCGGCGCCGATCTTCTCGTACGGGTCCTCGAGCTCGATCTCCTTGGCGATGGAGACGCCGTCGTTGGTGATCGTGGGTACGCCCCACTTCTTCTCCAGGACGACGTTGCGGCCCTTCGGGCCGAGCGTGACCTTGACGGCGTCGGCCAGCTGGTTCATGCCGCGCTCCAGGCCGCGCCGCGCCTCCTCATCGAAGGCAATGATCTTCGGCATGGTGTCGGAGTCCTCCCACCGGGATATGGCAGTGTTGTTGGCCTGGCCACAACGACGCCCGCGACGGACGGCTCAACGCCACCGACCCACCACCGTCGGACCGGCACCCATCTGGGGCCTGCGGCCGACGGGCCGACCCTCGCGGATCGGCCCGGTTGGTTGATCGGGACAGCCTCGTCGTTCAGCCTGGCACTCGCACGAGCTGAGTGCTAGGTCCCTGTTTAGCACTCGACCCCCGTGAGTGCAAGCTCGCTCCCCGTATAACCCGCCGCCACGGCCGGTCCAACCCGCAGGTCGTCTGGGGTGCGATGCCGGCTTTGCGCCCCGCTGCCGGCCGGCCCATGATCAGGGCCGGGTGGCCGCGGCGCCGGCGCGGCCCGCCGGCGCCAACACCGCGTTACCCCGGAGCCTAGGGCGCGCACCTGGCCGCGCCGACACCAGGGCGCGCGGTCCCCGCGGCGGCGTTCGGTGCCGACGCCTGCCGCACCGTGGCCCGGCTCCGGGCGCGGAACGGGCGGGTGCCCGTCTGGGTACCCGCCCGTTCGTGCGTCTGGCCGGCTCGTGCCGGCCGGGGTCAGCCGGCGTCCGTCGGCCGGTCCAGGAAGGGCATCGGGAACGGGAACTTGCTGGTGACCCCGCCGTCGACGACCAGGGTCTGGCCGGTGACGAACGAGGCCAGGTCGCTCATCAGGAACAGCAGCGCGCTGGCGATGTCGGCCGGCAGGGCCACCCGGTGCAGCGGGGTGTTCTCGATCTGCACCGCCTCGCCCTCGGGGCCGAGCAGGTTCGAGACCCGCGGCGTCCAGACCACGCCGGGGGCGACCGCGTTCACCCGGATGCGCTTCGGGCCGAGCTCGACCGCGGCCGAGCGGACCAGGGACATCAGCCCCGCCTTGGCCGCGCCGTACGCGGCGTGCAGCGGCGCGGAGGAAAGGCCGGAGACCGAGGCCACGACGGCCACCGCCCCGCCGCCGCGGGCGGCCATCGCCGGGGTGAGCACCTGCAGGGCCAGGTAGGCGTGCCGCAGCACGATGTCGAAGTGCCAGTTCCACAGGTCGTCGCCGAGCTCGGACAGCTCGGCGTAGCGGGCCATCCCGATGATGTCGACCACGCCGTCGATGCCGCCGATCAGCCCGTCGGCCTCGGCACGCAGCCGCTCCACCTCGGCCCGGCTGGTCACGTCGCCCACCCACGGGACGCCGTCGACCTCCGCCGCGACCTCCTTGGCTAAGTCGGGCACGAGGTCGACGCAGAGCACCCGGGCGCCGCAGGCCGACAGCGCGTGCGCCGCCTGCCGGCCGATGCCCTGGCCGGCGCCGAGCAGCACGATGCCCCGGCCGTCCATGCGCAGCCCGTTGGCGTAGTCCGGTACTGGTGTGTTGTCCGTGCTGGTCACGAGGCACCTCCTGGCGCGGTCGCCGGCTGGTAGCTGGCGAGCTCGGGAATGATCTCCTTGCCGAGCACCTCGATCGTCTTCATGATCGACTCGTGGCTGAGGTGCCCGAACTGGACATAGCAGATCAGCTCGTCCACGCCGAGGTCCGCGTACCTCTTCATCTTGCGCAGGCAGGTCTCCGCGTCGCCGATCACGATCATGTCGGCGGCGTCGAACGTCTCGACCGGGACGTTGCCCTCCATCAGCGGCTTGAGCAGCGGGAAGGTCTGGTCCTGCTCCTCGGGGGTCAGGTGCGGCAGCTCCCAGTCCAGGGTGAACTGGGCCAGGTTCTGGTACCACCAGGCGACGGACTCCCAGACCGGGTCCTTGCTGCGGTCGGGGGTCTCGGTGATGTGGACCAGCGTGTAGGCGGCGACCCGGTTCGTGGTGACGTCGGTGAGCGGCCTGGCGTTCTCGAAGGCCCTGCGGTAGCTGACGATCTGCGCCGCCATGTCCTCGATCGGCTGCATGATCGAGAACGAGAGCAGGCCGAGGCCGAGGCTGCCGGCCACCTCTGCGGAGCCCTTCGAGGTCGCCGCCATCCAGCACGGCGGGTGCGGGTCCTGGTAGGGCTTGGGGGTGACCATCCGGCGGGGGAAGGTGAACCGGTCCGAGGAGTACTCGAAGTACTCCTCCCGCCACATCCCGCAGATGATCTCGATGGCTTCCTTCCAGTCCTGGCGGGAGCGGGCCCGGTCGACGCCGAACGCCTCCTGCTCCATCGGGGTGGACCGGCCGGTGCCCCACTCGACCCGGCCCCTGGAAAGGATGTCGACGGTCGCGACCTTCTCGGCGACCCGCTGCGGCGGGGTGAAGCCGAACGGCGTGAGCGTCACGCCGAAGCCGAGCCGGATCCGCTCGGTCACCGCGGCCAGGTGACCCAGCAGCACCTCGGGCGCCGGGCAGTGGGAACGGCCCTCCCGGAAGTGGTGCTCGACCGCCCAGATGGTGTGGAAGCCCAGCGGGTCCGCTGACCTGATCTGCTCGATCGCCTCGTAGTACGCGCGCTGCTCCGCCGCGCGCTGCCCGTGCGGGTGCTTGCCCGGCCACGGCCTGGGGGCGTCCACCTCGTACAGCAGGTCCAACTTCATGCCACACCCTCCTTGGTCGTTTTGGAATAAGAAAACGTTCTTAGGTATGCTGAATATGCTCTTGTCGTCCGCCAGCCGCTGTCAACCGGCCTGCCCTGGCGGTGGCCGACAGGGCAGGCGCGGGGCGGCCGTAGGATCGCCGCCGCGCCGGGGAGACCCGCGCGGGAGACCGAGGAGGAGGCGCCGATGGTCCGGCCGGCGCTCGCGGCCGCGCGGGCGATGAGCATCCTGGACTTCTTCGCGGCCCATCCCGGCCAGGCGTTCACGCTGTCCGAGCTGGCCGACGCGCTGGGCATCAACCTCGCGTCCGCGCTGTCGGTGCTCGCCGCGCTGACCGACAGCGGCTACCTGGTCCGCCACCCACGCCGCAAGACGTACGAGCTCGGCCCGGTGCTGGTCGGCGTCGGCGCGGCGGCGCTGATGCGCCACCAGGTGGTCGCGCTGGCCCGGGAGGAGATGGCCCGGCTGGCCGCCGAGTTCGGCACCGAGTGCGTGGCCAGCGTGGTCGTCGGCGACCGGATCGTGATCATCGCGGTCGAGGGCCGCCCGCAGCTCGCGAGCTCCGATGTCCGCCCCGGCCAGCGGATCCCGCTGGTCCCGCCGGTGGGGCAGGTCTTCCTGGCCTGGAGCGACCCGCGCGAGGTCGAGGCCTGGATCCGCCGGGTGGACCGGCGCGCCCGGGAGAACGCGGTCACCCCGGAGCACCTGCGTGAGGCGCTGGCGGTGGTGGCCAGGCGCGGCTACTCGATCGGGCTGGAGCACGAGCGGCGGGCCCGGCTGGGCGCGGTCGTGGCCCGCCTCGCCGACCGCCCACACGACCAGGCGCTGCTGGCCGAACTGGACGCGGCGGTCGCCTCCTTCGACGACGAGTACGAGCTGCTCTACCCGGAGCCGGACCGGCGCTACGACGTGTCCTTCATCGCCGCGCCGGTGTTCGGCGCCGACGCCCGGGTGCAGCTGGCGATCACGATCAACGGGCTCCGGCAGGTGACCGGACAGCAGATCGTCGAGTACGCCGAACGGCTCGGGGCGGTCACCCGCTCGCTGACCAAGCGCGGCGGCGGCCGGTACCCGACCGGGCTGGACCGGGACACGGCGGACACGCCCGACGCGAAGGTGTGACGACCACGGAGGAGGACCGGATGACGGAGGGGAACGCGCCGTTAGCGGACGAGGCGGGCGCGTCGGCGCCGAGCGCGGAGTACCAGGCGTACGCGGCTCGGCTCGCGCAGGCGCCGCCGCCACCGCCGGACGAGG
>JADGHD010000152.1 GCA_019689615.1 Frankia sp.
GATGCGCAGGGCTCGCCGCACCTGTTGCTCGGCCATCTGCTGGACACGGCGGCGGTCGGTGAGCTGATCTGGGACCGTTTCCTGGCCCCGGCCGTCAAGGAGCACCTGGACCAGGTCAGCGACGGGCGGGGCAGGTCGCTGTTCGCACTGCTGTGCGGTCTGCACGACGTGGGCAAGGCGACTCCAGCGTTCCAGTCCAAGGACGACACCCTCGCCGCTCGGGTCCAGGCAAGCGGCCTGCGCTGGCGGACGCTGACCCGGAACAAGGTGTCGGCGTGGCATCACACCAAGGCGGGTGCCGCGATCCTGCGGTCTCGCCTGCCAGCGGCCGGATGGTCCGCGGAGTCGTGCGACTGGGTGTGGCCGCTGGTCGCGGGCCATCACGGGATAGTTCCGGGCCTCGACCGCCTTTGGCAACCGCCGCGGGACGCGCACGGCGCGGGCGAGGCCTGGCGGCGGGTTCAGGACGCCTTTGTCGACCGGGTCGCCAGTGAGCTCGGGCTCGACCTCTCCGACTACTGCGCACTCTCGACGCCGCGGCGCGGCGGCCAGCTCGCCCTGTCCGGACTGATCATCATGGCGGACTGGATCGCCAGCGACGAGCAGCACTTCCGAGGCCTGCCCGATCTCTGCGCCATCTCCATGGACGAGGCCAGGAGCCGGGCCGCGTCCGCATGGGAACGGCTCGGGCTGCGCGGTGGCTGGCGGCCAGCCTCGTTGCTGCCATGTGCCCCGGCGGAACTGGTGCGGCACCGCTTCGGGGTGGACGACGTCAGGCCGGTCCAGACCGCCGCCGTCCGGCTCGCCGAACAGATGCCGGCGCCCGGCATGATCATCGTGGAAGCGCCGATGGGCGAGGGCAAGACCGAGGCCGCGTTGGCCGGCGCCGAGGTGCTGGCACGCCGGTTCGGAGCGGACGGCATCTTCGTCGGCATGCCGACCCAGGCGACATCGGACCCGATGTTCCGCCGGGTGCGGGAATGGCTCGCAGCCGTCGACCCCGACGTCCCAGTCGGGCTGCTGCACGGCAGGGCGCGGTTCAACAAGGAATGGGCCGCGTTGCGCGCCGAGGTGCGGTTCGCCGGCGTCGCCGACGACGAGGACGAGTTCGGGCTCGATGACCCCTACGGCACCACCGGTGGCGGCGAGACCACGAGCCGGTCAGCGGGCGATGGTGTCGCCGCAGCGGACTGGTTCCTGGGCGCCAAGCGGGGCCTGCTCGCTCCGGTGACCGTCGGCACGATCGACCAGCTGCTGCACGCCGCGACCAGGACGAGGCACGTCATGCTGCGGCACGCCGGGCTGGCTGGCCGGATCGTCGTGCTGGACGAGGTGCACGCATACGACGTCTACATGTCGCAGTTCCTGTTCGAGGCGCTGCGCTGGCTCGCCGACACCGGCGTGCCCGTCATCCTGCTGTCGGCCACGTTGCCACCCGCGCTGCGCCGGCAGCTCATCTGTGCCTACGCCCAGGGCGCGTCGCGGCAGCGGGAGATCGACGTGGCCGACCTCCCCGAGCCGTCCGGCTATCCGAGCGTTACCGCGGTCTGCGTCGTGGAGGGCAAGGTGCGGGCCGCGGTCGAGTCGAGCCAGCCGTGGCGCGAGTCCAGCCGGGTATCGGTCGAGGTTCTCGACGAGACCGAGGATTTCGACCCCCGCACCGTCGCCGGGCGAGTCCTGGCCGAGGTCGCCGCGGATGACGCCCTGGCCTCGACCGACCAGCCGGTGGGCTGCGTGCTGGTCGTGTGCAACACGGTCGCCCGCGCCCAGGACGTGTACGCGGCGCTGGCACCCGCGCTGGGCGATGACGTGGTGCTGTTGCACTCCAGGCTCATCGCCGCCGACCGGGCCACGCGCACGGAGTCCGTCGTCGACCAGCTCGGCCGGCCTGGCCGGCTGGATGGCGCGCGCCGGCCGCGCCGTCTCGTCGTCGTCGCCACCCAGGTCGCCGAGCAGTCGTTCGACGTGGACGTCGACCTGCTGGTCACCGACCTGGCCCCGATCGACCTGCTGCTGCAGCGCATCGGCCGCCTGCACCGCCACCTGCGGCCGCCCGAGGACCGACCGGTCCGGATGCGCCAGCCCCGCGTCATCATCAGCGGCCTGCGGCTGGACCCGGCCGACGCCCGGCCGCCGGGGTTCCCGCCCGGCAGCCGCGCCGTCTACCAGACCTATCCCCTGCTGCGCTCCGCCGCGCTGGTCCGCGAAGCCACCCGCAACGGCGGCTGGTCGGTTCCCGCGGCCGTTCCAAGCCTGGTTGCCCGCGGTTACGACGACGCGCCGCTTGGCCCGCCCGAATGGGCGCCCGCGGCCGCCAAGGCCCAGGAGGAGTGGGAGCAGCGGGAAAAGCGGCGCGCGGCGAACGCGCGTGGGTTCCTGCTCGCCGGCGAGGACCGCCTCGGCGATTCCACGCTCGACGGGCTGCACGACCGGTCGACCGCTCCACTGGAGACGGAGGAGCGGGTAGCCGCCGTCGTCCGCGACGGCGACCCGTCGGTGGAGGTGGTGCTCGTCCGTCGCGACCCGGCCGGATTCCGCACCCTGGGCGGCACCTGGCTCGGCCCGAACGGGGAAGTGCCCGTGCACGACGACAAGGTCCTGGCCGAGGTCGTCGACGCGACCCTGCGGCTACCGGCCGACAAGGCCCTCACCGCCGCGGCGCAAGCCCGCCTCCAGCCGCTGCCGGCCTGGATCGGCGACCGCCGCGACCGCCGGCACGACCCCTGGCTGCGCCACACCCGCGCGCTGGTCGTGGAGGACGGCCCCGGCGATCGCGAGCTGACGGCCGACCTCGACGGATATCGCCTCACCTACCACCACAAGCTCGGCCTGCGCGTGGTGAAGCGGTGAAGACCCCGCTGCACCGACCGTTGACCAGCTGGCCCGGAATGTCGGAGGGGCGTGGTAGATGTCACAGGACGCTAGGCGACGAGGCCGGGCGACGAGGACAGGGGGGTGTAATGGCGTCATTCGACCTGCGCGATGAGCCGTGGGTCCCGCTGATGCGGCAGGGCCGGCGGGTCGAGGTCGGGGTGCGCGAGGCACTGCTCGACGCGGACGCGTTCGACGGGCTGGCGCTGGACGACCCACTCGAGGCGGTCGCGGTCTTCCGGCAGGTGCTGCTACCAGTCGTGGTGGACGCCCTCGGTCCTCCCCGCAACGAGGACGAGTGGGCCTCGCTGCGGAATGCCGGTCGGTTCGACGGGGACCGGATCGGCGGCTATCTGGACGGACACGCCGACAAGTTCGACCTGTTCGACGCCAAGAGGCCGTTCGCCCAGGTAGCCGGACTGAGAACCGACAACGACAAGACAAAGCCCGTCTCGCTGCTGATCCCCCGGCTCGCCTCGGGCAACAACGTGCCATTGTTCAGCGCCCGGACGGAAAACGACCCGCCCGCCCTGTCGCCAGCAGCGGCGGCTCGGGCGCTGCTGGCGGCGCACTGTTGGGACACCGCGGCGATCAAGTCGGGTGCGGTAGGCGACCCACGTATGTCGTCCGGCAAGACGACCGGTAATCCCACCGGCCCGTTGGGCCAGCTTGGCGTCATCCTCCCGGCGGGCGCGTCTCTTTTCGAGACGATCCTGCTCAATCTGCCGATCATGCCGCTCGGCCTGCGGCCGCTGGACCGGCCGCAGTGGCGCTCAGCGGATGCCGCGACCCCAGCCTGGAGCGAGCGCGAGCCCTATGGCCTGCTCGACCTGCTGACGTGGCAGTCCCGGCGGATCAGGCTGATCCCCTCGCCCGACAGCACGGCGGCCGATGGCGTCGTCGTCCGGCAGGTCGTGCTCGCGGCCGGTGACCGGCTGCTCGGGTCGGTTCACGACCTGGAGCCGCACTCCGCCTGGCGCCGGGTGGAGAAGCCACGCGCTAACGAGCCGCCGTCACGCGCGGTACGCCACCAGCCCGGCCGAGCGGCATGGCGGGGCCTCGAAGCCCTGCTGGCCACCAGCCAGCCGACCAGTGAGGGGGTCACGGCACCGCCGTTGCTGTCCCAGCTGGCTCGGCTGCGGGCGCGCGGCCGTGTTCCGGCGGATCTTCCGCTGCGGGTGCTGACCGTGGGGGTCAGGTACGGCAACCAGAGCGCCGTCATCGAGGACGTCATGGTCGACGAGATCCCGCTTCCCGTGGTCGCGCTGGTCGCGGACTCGGCGGTGCGGGAGACCGTCCTCGCCGTGGCCGACCAGGCGGAACGGCTGCGACTCGCGGCCAACACGCTCGGGGACGAGCTACGGGCCGCCGGCGGCGGCGACAAGGTGCCGTGGGACAGGAGCCAGCGCCTCGGTGACGCGCTGGTCTACGCGCTCACCCCCGCGGTGCGCCGGCTGCTCGCTGGCCTGGCGCGCCACCCGGAGGAGGCCGAGCGGGCCGAGGATGCCTGGGCCGTGGTAGCCCGCCGGCTCGCCTGGGAGGTCGCCGAGCCCGTCCTGTCGGGCGCCGGGCCGGGCACCTTCCTTGGGCGCCACCCCGAACAGAAGTTCGCGCCGCGGCTCGCCACTGCCGAAATCTCCTTCCGCCGCGCGCTCAACGACATCCTCGGCCCGGTACCTGCCGCCCCGGCGGCGAGCTGACGCCTCATCGCGGAGAAGACATGACCACCGACGCAGCCGCCCCGGCGGCGACACCAGACCAGGCAGACAAGTCTCCCTTCTTCTGGGAGACATTCGGCCGAAACAAGCTGCCCGACGGCGCGGACCTCGCCGCCCTCCGCCGCGGCGTGGGCCGCGAGGCCGGCAGCGTCCCCGCCATGTGGCCCTACTACCGCAAGCTCAATCAGAAGGGCCTGCTCACCGCCGAGCTGAGGGCTGAGCATGTCGCGCTCACGCTGTACGCGATCCACCAGCAGTCCGTCCGCGAACCCGTGCACCGGCCGGATGTGGGCGTGGGCACCGCCCTCAAGCAGCTGCGGGGAAGCGGCAGGTTCAGCCCGGAGGCCGTCGACCGCCGGTTCGGTGCGGCGGCGACCGCGACCTCACTGGACGAGGCCGCCTACCATCTGCGCGGCCTGGTCCGTCAGCTTCGCCAGGTGCCGCAGGGTCTGAGCTACACCACACTGTTCGAGGACCTGGTCAACTGGCAGAACCCGGAACGGGTCGGTTCTGTCCGCCGCCGCTGGGGGGCCGACTACTTCATCGGCCGGGACAGTGGCGAAAACGCCCAGTCCTCGGGCCCGGCCACGCCAGCCTGACCGGGACGTTCGCCACGGTCCCGCCATGGCGCGGCACTGACATCACGGCGCCGCCTCGCCCGCGCGAGCTGCGCCTTCCCAGCGACCAAAGTTTGCTCCAACGAACGAGAAGGCACTCCGATGCGCTGCTACGTCGACATTCACATCCTGCAGACCGTCCCGCCATCCAACCTGAACCGCGACGACGCGGGCACGCCGAAGCAGGCGGTCTACGGCGGCGTGAAGCGTGCCCGCGTCTCCTCGCAGGCCTGGAAGCGCGCGGCCCGAGTCGCCTTCGCCGAGCAGGTCGACAAGGCCCAGCTCGCCACCCGTACCAAGAAGATCTCCGAGCTGTACGCGAAGCTGCTCGCCATCCGGTGCGGCCTGGACTCCGAGGCGAGCGAGCGGCTGGCGACCCATGTCCTGGCGGAGCTGGGCATCAAGGCAGGCAAGAAGGCGTCCGAGACCGCGTACCTGCTCTTCTTCGGCCGGCCACAGCTGGAGCGGCTCGTCGACCTGGTCAAGCAGGACGCCGAGCGCCTGACGGCAATGGACGACAAGGACCTCGCCGCGGCGGTGAAAGGACTCCCCGTCAAGGAGACCCTCGGCACCGGTCACCCGATCGACGTGGCGCTCTTCGGCCGGATGATCGCCGATATCCCGGCGCTCAACGTCGATGCCGCCACGCAGGTGGCGCACGCGTTGTCGACGCACGCGGTGGACGTCGAGTTCGACTACTACACGGCGGTCGATGACGAGAACCCCAAGGAGGACACCGGTGCCGGCATGATCGGCACGGTCGAGTTCCAGTCCGCCACCCTCTACCGGTTCTCGACCGTCGGACTGCACCAGCTCGCCGCGAACCTGGGCGGCGACACGGGCGCGGCCGCCGAAGCGCTGCGTGTCTTCCTGAACGCCTTCGCCATGTCGATGCCGAGCGGCCACCAGAACTCCTTCGCCCACCGCACGACCCCGAACCTGGTCGCGGTAGCGCTGCGCACCGACCAGCCCGTCAACCTGGTGTCCGCCTTCGAGCAGCCCGTCCGGCCGAGCCGCGACAGCGGCGTCCTCGACCGTTCGATGCAGCGGCTGGCCGAGGAGATGTCCGAGGCGAGCCGGCTGTGGGGGCGCACGCCCGCGCTCGTCACCGCCACCTACCGGACACCGTCCGACGAGTCGGCCGCCACCGCGCTCAAGGCCGCGTTCGGGCCGGCCGTGCCGTTCGAGGAACTGGTCACGACCGTGGTCACGGCCGCCCGCGACCAGCTGCCGGCCCTGGCCCGATGAGCACCAGCACCGCGGCCGGAGCCCACACCTCCTGCCTGGTACTGCGCCTGGCCGGCCCGTTGCAGTCGTGGGCCGGCCCGAGCATGTTCAACCGCCGCGACACCGGCACCGAGCCGACCAAGAGTGGCCTGGTCGGCCTGCTCGCGGCCGCGCAGGGCCGCCGGCGCGCGGACCCGATCGAGGACCTGCTCGACCTGGTCTTCGGGGTCCGCACCGACCAGCCCGGCACGCTGCTGCGCGACTACCACACGGTCAGCGACTACCGGGGGCGGCCGCTGCTGTCGGCATCCATCACCGGCAAGGGCGTCCAGAAGCCGACCTCGCCGGCCAAGTACACCGGCGTCACCGAACGCTTCTACCTGCAGGACGCGGTGTTCGTCGCCGCGATCGGCGCACCCGAGCCGGTTCTGGCCAACCTTGCCGAGGCGCTGCGCTCCCCGGCCTTCCCACTGGCTCTGGGCCGGCGCGCCTGCCCGCCGACCCAGCCGCTCATCCTCACGCCGAACCCCGAGGAGCCGGACCGCGTCATGTGGCCCGGCACCGTGCGCGACGTCCTCATGCACAGCGTTCCGTGGCAGGCGAGCGCCAGCCATCAGGACAAGCTGGCTCGTCGGCGCCCCGACCAGCGCCCGCGCAGGGTCCACCTGCCGATCACCGTGGATGATCCGGACGGCGACGACATGCGCATGGACGTGCCCACCACGTTCGACCCGTTGCACCGGTCATTCACCAGCCGCAGGGTCAGCCAGGTCTGGGCAGACCTCCCGCCGCCATACGAGACGACCGACGCCAACGCGGGCACCCACGACCCCTTCGCCCTCCTCGGATGGTGATCTGATGCCCTACCTGTCCCGCGTCTGGCTCAACCCGCTGCGCACGGGTGCCCAGGCACTGCTGCGCAACCCCGAGAAGATGCACGCCGCCGTCCTCGGCGGCATCGCCCGCCAGCCCGTCACCGAACGGGTCCTGTGGCGGCTCGACACCCAGCAGCACCGGGCCGAGCTGCTCGTGCTCACCGACTCCCGCCCATCCTGGGACCACATCATCGAGCAGGCCGGGTGGACGAACGCCGAGGATCCGCAGGCGCTCGTCCGCGACTACCAGCCGCTGCTGGACCGCATCCAGCTCGGCCGCGAGTTCGGCTTCCGCCTGCGCGCCAACCCGGTCGCCGCCACGCGCAACCCCGCCAGCCCGTCGGCCCGGCAGAAGGAACGCCTGGCCGCCCCGCGCCCGCGCGGGGTCCGGGTCCCCCACCGCACCGTTGCCCATCAGCTCGACTGGCTCACCAGCCGCATCGACAAGTGGGGGTTCGCCCTGCTCACGTCCCCGGACGACCCGGCGGGCGAACTCCCGGCGGTGCGGCTGTCCGCCCGCGAACGGCTGGTCTTCTTCAAGAACGGCCGCGACACCGCCGCCTCGGCTCGCCGCGTCGTGCTGAGCACCGCCACCTTCGACGGCGCACTGCGGGTCACCGACCCGGACCGCGCCCGCCAGACCCTGCTCAACGGGGTCGGCGCCGCCAAGGCCTACGGCTGCGGCTTGCTCACGCTCGCCCCGCTGACCGGCAGCTGAGATGTGGTGGATCTCCGACCCGCAGGACCTGCAGCGCATCGAGGACCGGATCTCGAGCCTCTACGTCGAGAAGTGCCACGTCGACCGAGCCGACAACGCGGTCGTCCTGGTCAACAAGGAACGAACGGTGCGTGTGCCGGCCGCGTTCATCGCCACGCTCCTGCTCGGCCCCGGCACCCGGATCACCAGCGGCGCCGTCCGGCTGCTGGCCGACTCCGGCACCGCCGTCTGCTGGGTGGGCGAGCGCGGTGTGCGGATGTACGCGGCAGGCCTCGGCCCAAGCCGCGGCGCGGGCCTGCTCATGCGCCAGGCCTACCTCGTCACCCGGACAAGGGAACGCCTCGGTGTCGCGCGGCGCATGTACGCGATGCGCTTCCCGGACGAGGACGTCAGCGACGCCACCATGCAGCAGCTACGCGGCCGGGAAGGCGCCCGCATCAAGCGGATCTACCGACATCACGCACAGCGCACCGGCGTCGAGTGGAACCGCCGCGACTACAAGCACGGCGACCCGTTCGCCGCCGGCGACGACGTCAACCGCCTTCTCTCCGCCGGGCACAGCTGCCTGTACGGCATCTGCCACGCCGCGATCGTCGGCATCGGAGCCAGCCCCGCCCTCGGCTTCATCCACACCGGCGCGGCGACCAGCTTCGTCCTCGACATCGCCGATCTCTACAAGGCCGAGTACACCATCCCGCTCGCCTTCGACCTCGCTGCCCAGGGCCAGACCGACGAACGCGCCATCCGCACCGCATTCCGGGACAAGGTCGCCGACGGACACCTGATGGCCCGCATCGTCCGCGACATCAAGACCCTGCTCCTCGGCGACGACGCCGACATCCCCGACGAGGACTCGCTCCACCTCTGGGACGAGTTCGACGGCGTGGTCCCCGGCGGAGTGAACTGGGCAACCGACCTCGCCGACCTACCACCCGGGAACAGCATGATCGGCATCACCGGACCCGACCTCGATGAACAGCCGCCACCCTGGTGACCGTCATCGTCCTCATCGCCGCCGCACAGGGACTCCGGGGCCACGTCACCCGCTGGCTGATCGAGGTAGCCCCCGGCGTCTTCGTCGGCAACCCCAGCGCCCGGGTCCGCGACCGCCTGTGGACCCTCCTCGCCACCCGCGTCGGCGACGGCCAGGCCATCATGATCGAGCCCGCCGACAACGAACAACGATGGACCGTCCGCACCGCCGGCCGCGACCGCGGCGAGCCCATCGACTACGATGGACTAATCCTGTTTGCCCGCCCACGCCGCTAAATCCCCAGCTCAGCAAGTGTCGTCCCCGCCCGCGCGGGGATCTTCCCGGGGGGCGGACGAGGCTGGGGCCGTGCGCGACGTCGTCCCCGCCCGCGCGGGGATCTTCCGCCGTCCCGCCGCTGGTCGTCGGGGCGTACCACGTCGTCCCCGCCCGCGCGGGGATCTTCCGTTC
>JADGHD010000153.1 GCA_019689615.1 Frankia sp.
GCGCCGGCGGGCGGGGAGGGCGGGTGGCCGTCGGCGGCCAGCTCGGCCCAGACGATCTTGCCGCCGCCGTTCGCCGTCGTGCCCCAGTCCGCCGCGAGCGCGTCGACCAGGGCGAGGCCGCGGCCGGTCATGCTCTCCACGGTGTCGCGCGGGCGGACCGGCAGGACCTCGCTGGCGTCGTTCACCTCGATGCGCACCCACGCGGCGCCGCCGACCAGCCGGAGCCTGACCGGGGGCGCGCCGTGCAGCAGCGCGTTGGTCACCAGCTCGCCGGCAACGATGGCGATGTCCGCGCACAGCTGCGGCAGCGGTGGCGGGGCGGCGGACAGCGCGGCCGACAACCGTCGGCGGACAAGCGGGACGGCGCTCGCGTCGGCGTCCACGCACAGGTCCAGGAGCAGCTCACCGGCCCGTCCCGCGGACGGCGGGCTACCCAGGGCGGCCTCGCTGTCCGCGGGGTCGCCGCCTGAGCGCCCCCGAACTGTCGGGGCGTCCTCTGCGCCTGCGTTCCTGTTGGTCACACGCGCGTCCCAGGGTCGGCGGGTATTCGGCCGGTGTTTCTCCCAGTACCCAGCGGATCGCGCGGTGAACCAACTCATGGCGAAATCTGACTTTTCTGACCTTCCGCCCACACCGGGGTGCTCGGCGCGGGCCACGCCTGCCGTC
Organism: Frankia sp.; assembly: GCA_019689615.1. Lineage (GTDB taxonomy): Bacteria > Actinomycetota > Actinomycetes > Frankiales > Frankiaceae > Pseudofrankia. The sequence goes on from JADGHD010000153.1 coordinate 667, forward strand.
GGGCACCCGCGCCGGGCCCGACCGACGATTGGCCGGTGAGCGGGCTGTCCACCGTCGGTGACGTGCGGCCGCCGGGGGCCGGTCCCCGGCCGCTGCGCTGGCGGCGGGCCGTGGTCGCGCTGCCCTGCGCCGGGAGCGGCTGTCGCTGGACGACCTGGCCGCCGCCGCCCGGGAGCAGGGCATCACGACGTTCGGCGAGATCGACCTGGCCGTCCTGGAGGTGGACGGCAAGATCTCCTTCTTCCGCGCCGCCGGCCAGGGCGGCGCGCGCGAGCCGTCGACGCCCGCCGGCTGACCCGGCCGCCGGACCGCCGGTGGCCACGGCCCGGCGAGGGCGAACCCGGCCCCGGGACGTTCGGGTAGCGCGCCCGGGGCAGGCCGGATGGCGGGATGGCCCGCCCGGGCCCGTGCCGGCTGGCCCGTGGGGGTCAGGGCCGTCCAGCCCGAATACCCGGTCTCAACCGACCCGGCCGCGGCGTCGTGCGGCCCCTTTGCCGACCCCGAGGCGGGCTCCGCGGCGGCCCGCTCCGCCGGTCTGGGCGCATGATACGGACACGGTGCGAATTCCCACCGGCGGGCGGGAGCCAGCCGGTGGGCGCGCAGCGACGGCGTGGCTGCGCGCCGATATCGCCCGGCCGGCAGTGGCGGAAATCACGACGCTCGCCCGAACGATCCGTCCGTGCAGGGCGAATCGCTAGGCTGCGAAACCGTGCCCCACGCCGGAACAGTCAGAAAAGCCGATTACCACGAGCTGCTGCTGCAGCGTTACGCCCGCCGGCTAAGTCGCCGCGTGCAGGGTCTGGACGGCCCGGCCCGGGCCGCGTCCGACCCGTCTTCCTGGGTGTCCCAGCGGCACCGCGACTACCTGCTTGAGGCCACCCGGCCGGGCCGCTCGGCCGCCGAGTGGGCCGCCGAGCAGGAAGTTCTTCGCCGGCTGTTCGCCAACGACGAGCGGCTGCACGCCGCGACCGGCATCCTCTACGAGCTTCTGTTCGAGCGTCACCCGCATTTCCGGTCGCTTTTCCCGCAGTCACTCGCGGTACAGCGGGCAAGGCTCGGCCGGGCATTGTCCTTCCTGTTGGACAATCTTCCGGACGAGGCGGTCCTGGGCCCTGCGCTGCGCCGGGTCGGCGAGGAACACCGGAAGTTCGGCATCAAGCCGGTGCATTTCGAGGACTTCGGCGACATGCTCACCGAGGGGCTGCGCCGCGTGGTCGGCCCGCAGTGGACCGACGAGGTCGAGCGGGCCTGGCGGCTGGCCTACTGGCGCGGCGCCGCGATGATCATCGAAGGGCTCGAGCAGGCCGAGCTCGAACCGCCGTTCTGGAACGCCACGGTCATCGACCATCAGCGGCGCCCGGGTGACCTGGCCGTGCTGCGGGTCCGGCCGGACCACCCCTACCCGTTCCGGACCGGGCAGCACACCACCGTGGAGACCCCGCGGATGCCGCACTCCTGGCGCCGGTACTGGCTGACCACCCCACCGGCCCCGGACGGCACGCTCGAGTTCCGGGTGCGTGCCCTCGGCGGCCACGGGGTGAGCGCGATGCTCGTCCACCACACCCGGGTGGGCGACCCGCTGCGCCTCGGGCCGGCCCGTGGTGGGCTGACGCTGGACCCCGCCTCGGGCCGGGACGTGCTCGTGGTCGCCAGCGGCACCGGCCTCGGCGTCGCCCGCGCGCTGTTCGCCGAGCTCGCCGCCGGCGCCGACGACCGGCGGGTGACCATGCTGCTCGGGTTCGGCACCGACGACGACTGGGCCGACCTCGACGAGATGGAACGCCTGCGGCTGTCCGCCCGCGCCCCGCAGCGGCTGACCCTTCGCCCGGTGAGCGGCGTGGCCAGCGACGCGTCCTGGTTCTTCGAGCAGGCCGTCGACGGCTGGCCCCGGCTGGCCGACCACGACGTCTACGTCGCCGGCTCGGTCGCCATGACCCGGGCGGCGGTGCGGATCCTCGGCCAGGCTGGCGTCCCCGGCGAGCAGGTCTACCGGGACCGCTGGTAGCGCGGATCGGGTCAGCCGGCGACCGCGAGCGTGTGCCGCAGCGGCAGCTCGGCGCTGGACGGGCCGAGCGCCAGCTCGAACGTGCCCGGCTCGGTGGCCCAGCCGGAGCCGGGCACCCAGTGCTGGAAGGCGCGGGCGGCGATGTCGAATGAGACCTGGACGGTCTGGCCGGGGACGGCGTCGGCCGTCGCGAAGCCGGCGAGCCAGCGGACCGGGCGCTCCACGGCGGAGGCGGGCCGGCTCAGGTAGGCCTGGACGACGACCCGCCCGGGGCGCTGCCCGGTGTTGTGCACGGTCACGGTGACGCGGGCGGGGCTGCCGGCCGGGACAGCCGCCGGACCGACGACGCCGGCGAACGACCAGGTGGTGTAGCCCAGGCCGTGGCCGAACGGGTAGGCCGGCGCCACCGCGGGGCGGCGTGCCCAGCCGCGGTAGCCGACGTGGATGCCCTCGGTGTAGTCCAGGGCGCCGTCGACCGGGGTGGTCGACAGGACCGGGCAGTCCTCCTCGCTGGCCGGCCAGGTGGTCGGCAGCCGCCCGCCCGGCTCCACCCGGCCGAGCAGCACGTCGGCCAGGGCCGCGCCGAGCTCCTGGCCGGGGAACCAGGCCAGCAGCACCGCCGGCACCTCCGCCCGCCAGGGCAGCAGCACCGGGGCGCCGGCGTTGACCACGACGACCGTCCGCGGGTTGGCCGCGGCGACCCGGCGGACCAGCTCGTCCTGCTCGGGCGGCAGGGCCAGGGTGGTGCGGTCGACGCCCTCGCACTCGATCCGCGCGGACGTCCCCACGACCACCACCGCCACGTCGGCCGAGGCGGCCAGCTCGACCGCCGCGGCCAGCTCCTCGGCCGGCGGGGTGATCGGCGGCTCGGCGAGGACCGCGATCGACGCGAGCCCCAGCCCGGGCACCGGGTGGAAGCGCAGCGTGACCAGCAGCCGCTGGCCCGCCTCGGCGTCGACCTCGGTGTACCAGTTCGGCGGGATCAGGAACCCGCGGACAAGGTCGCCGTCCGGCGGGCCGACCTCCCCGTCGAACAGCACCCGCTCGCCGTCCGCGCCGCCAGCGCCGGCGGCGTCCTCGCCCGGCCCAAGGACCCGCAGCCGCAGCTCGAAGCGGCCCATCCCGGAGAAGCCGACCGGCTGCGGGCCGGCGGTCGTCACCGGCACCAGCGCGGACACCTCGACCAGCGCGCAGGCGGCGAGTCGTGGGTCGGATGTCCACAGCAGCTGGCCGGTCAGCCGCCGCTCGCTGTCCACCTCGGCGCCGGCCGCGTCGAGGTAGCGGACCCGCAGGCCAGGCTCACCGGTCAGCGGGTCGACAGCGCCGGCGGCGGTGAGCGGGCGCGGCGCGGCCTCGTCGCGCACCCCGGCCCGGTCGATCACCTCGACGTCGTCGCCGAGCGCGGCCCGCAGGCCCTCGGCCGGGCCGATGACGTGCGGCGGGATCACGCCGGCGCTGCCGCCGCCCTGCCAGCGCGGCTGGTCGGCGTTGGGCCCGATGACGGCGACCCGGCGCAGCTCGCCCGCTGCCAGCGGCAGCAGCCCGGCCTCGTTGCGCAGCAGCACCATCCCGGCGGCCGCTGCCTCGCGGATGAGGTCGCGGGCGGCCGGCTCCCGGGCGACCACCACCTCGCGCGGCGCGGGCGGCGGCTGCTCGCCCAGGGCGCCGACCCGCGCGGCGAGCCGCAGCAGCCGGCGGGCCTTCTCCTCGACGACCTCCGCCGGCACCTCGCCCGCGGTGACGGCGGCCAGCAGCGCGTCGCCCCACGGGCCGTCCGGGCCGGGCATGACCAGGTCGAGGCCGGCGAGCGCGGCCGGCACCGTCGAGCGGGCCGCGTACCAGTCGGTGACGACGAGGCCGTCGAATCCCCATTCGTCGGCCAGCGGGGACCGCAACAGCGGGCTTTCGGTCATGGTGGTGCCGTTGACCGCGTTGTAGGCGGCCATCACGGCCCAGGCGCCCGCCTCCGTGACCAGCGACTCGAACGGCGCGAGGTAGACCTCCCGCAGCGTGCGCTCGTCGATGCGGGCGTTGACCGTGAACCGGTCGGTCTCGGAGTCGTTGCCGACGTAGTGCTTGACCGTCGCGGCGACGCCGCCGTCCTGGATCCCGCGGACCAGCGCCCCGGCGAGGCGCCCGGTCAGCAACGGGTCCTCGGAGAGGCACTCGAAGTGCCGGCCGCCGCGCGGGCTGCGGTGCAGGTTGACGGTCGGGCCGAGCACGACGTGCACTCCCTTGGCCCGGGCGTCGGCCGCGAGCAGCTGGCCGACCCGCCACAGCAGCGCCTCGTCCCAGGTCGCCGCGAGCGCGGTGGGGCAGGGCAAATTCGCCGTCGGGGCACGCTCGTCCGGCTGCTCCCCGCGCACGCCGGCCGGCCCGTCCGAGAACACCATCTCGCGCAGGCCGACCTCGGGCGCCGACCGGCTGCGCCAGAACGCGCCGCCGGTCAGCAGGCGCACCCTGGCGGCGAGGTCGAGGCGGGCCAGCGCCGCGGCGACCCGTTCCTCCACCTCCGCCGCCGGCCGTACCGCATCGTCGCGCCGCCGCGTGGCCACCTGGTCCCCGATCGACACGTCGCCCAGCACCCTCTGCCTCCCCGCGTCGGGGCCGGCCGGCCGCGCCGTCCGGCGGATCACCCCCTGCCGGCGAGATCGTAAGGCGATATGTCCGTCTTGCCCAGCGAACGGACGGCGGCCGGCGCCGGGCTGGCCAGGCTAGCCAGCGTGCGGACCGCGGTGGTTGGGCACCCCGAAGCCGACCAGCGAAGCCGCGGACGGCCGGTCGGCCACCCGGACCCGCCGGTCGGGGCGGCCCGGCCGGTCCTCGGGCACGGGCCGCTCCGGCTGGCCCGACGCCGCGCGGTCACCGGCGCCGGCACAGGCGACGGCGGTGGCCAGGGTGGAGCGCCAGGCCGACAGGGCGAGGCTGTCCGGCAGCGAGACGTCGCCGAAGCGGACGATCTGCCCGGCGGCGACGGGGCGCTCCAGCCGCGCGCCGGTCAGCAGGCCGATCGGGACGTGGTCCGGCTCGTCGGCGATCACCACCGCCTCACCGCGCACCTGGAACCCGCCGATCCCCCGCTCGATCCGCTCCCCCGCCGCCAGGTCGCGCTTGGCGAGGGCGGCGACGCTGAACCGCGGCCGCTGGCCGTTGTTGAACATCAGCGCGTCGCCGCGCAGGAGCCGGTTGATGGTCTGCGGGATCTCCAGGTCGCACAGGTGGAACGGCCGCTCGAGCAGCACGTAGGGCGAGTCGCCGAGGCGGACCTTGTAGTAGCGCAGCGAGTCGCCCAGCTCCGGGTCGAACGTCGCGACGACGAAGACCCCGGGGCTGCCGTGCCGCGGCAGCACGTAGTCGCTCAGCGGGGCGCCGACGGCCGCGGCGGCCTCGGCCAGCCGCAGCGCGCCCTCCGCCAGCGTCTCGGTCCGCGGGCCCAGCAGGCCGCGGCGGGCGATCGCGGCGCCCAGGCCGTTGGCCACCAGCACCTGCTCGATCTGCAGCTTCGTGCCGTCGGTGAACGACGTGACCTGGGTGAGCGAGATGCCCTGCCGCTTGGCCCAGTACGCCATCTCCTCCGGCGTCGGGTCGTGGTTGAGGAATCCCTTGACGTTGCCGTAGACGACCGGGGTCAGCCCCATCGCGCGCACGTCGTGCGCGAGCTGGGCCAGCGTGCCTGGCTGGTCGCCGGCCGCCTCGACGAGCAGCCCGCGGGCGGCCAGGAACGACCCGGTGGTCACCTGCAGCTCGGCGTCCATCGTGACCACGGGCAGGCCGGCGTCGAACACCCGCAGCGCCACCTCGGTGCCGTACACCGCGTCACCGGTCGTGATCACGATGACGTCGGAGCGGGCGATGAGCTGGTCGACCGAGCGGGTCACCCGGCTGCCCCACGGTCCGACGGCCTCCTCCAGCGGGCGGCGGGTGAGCACGCTGGCCAGCCGCAGGGTCTGCGAGCGGTTCAGCGAGTGCGCGAGGCCCCGGGCGATGAAGCCGGTGCCGACGATGCCCACACGGGCGCTCGCGCCCGCGGTGGCCGCGGTGCCGGCGGGGGGCAGCGACGGGAAGGGGACCGCCGTCGGGCCCTCGGGTGGCCATGCCTGGGCGGGCACGGTCATGACGCGCTCCTCGCCGAGGGCGCCGGCTGAGCCGGGACGGGAACGGCCGCCGGGCGCCGCGGCGGGCGGGCGTGATCGGAATCGGGCATCATCTGGTCCTCGATAACCACAAGCGGGCCGTTCGGGGCCGGACGTGGGACGAACTCGCCGCGACCGGGGTCGAAGAACCTCCGGTTGCCGCGGGCCGCGGGGTCATGGAGCGCGGCGATCCCGCGAGCCCGCGCGGTGTCTGGCAGATAGGTGATGGCAGCGGTGCCGTCCGCCCGCCGTCGGCTGATGGACCGCAGCACTCCCCCAACCTCGTCGACGGTGGTGACCGCCAGGTTCGGGCCGTCGTTGTCGAGGAAGGCCCGGTGGCTGGCCCCGAGCAGCCCCGGGGTGGGCAGGGCGACGGCCTCGTCGAGCGTCTGCCGGCCCCAGTGGGCCAGGAACCTGCCGTCCCCGACGTTCCACACGCCGTGCGCGCCATAGCAGTGGGCGGCGGCCCCGGCGAGCATCGACGCCCAGTAGGCGAACAGCTGGTCCTCGACGCCGAAGGAATCCCGAATTCCCTCGTACCACGGTTCAAGGTTCACGAATGGCTTCCCTGGCCAGCGCTTCGCCGAGCGAAGCGGCCATTCCCACAGCAGCGGCCGGCTGGCGGCGTCATGGCCGGTCTGCACGGTCACCGCGGCCAGCAGGTCGGCCCGGTCGAGCGCGTCCTCGCTGGTCTCCCCGGGCACGACGTGCGCGAGCACCGGGCGGTCGGTCGCCGCCCGCAGCGCGGTCAGGATTTCGGCGAAGCCGCGGCGGCGGGCGGCGGCGGAGCCGGCGTGCCGGTAGCGGGCGTAGCGCGCCCGGACCGGGCGCAGGGCCGAGCGGAGGCGGCCGGGCAGGCGCGAGCGCGCCACGGCGGAGAGCAGGTCGTCGGTGGTGCGGCCGGGCAGCAGGGCGTGCTCCGTGCCCAGCCAGAGGTTGCTCTCCCCGGTCAGGCAGTAGATCACGTCGAGGTCATCGAACCGGGCGACGATCCGCTCCCACCACGCCCTCGCCGCCGGGACACCGAGCCAGGCGAGCTGGTGGCCCCACAGCCCGTAGATGATGACGGTCAGCCCGCGGTCGTTCAAATACTCGATCTTTTCTCTGGCCAGCTCGAGGTACGGCTCGTGAAATCGACCGTCCGGAAACCACGCGGGGCCGACCCGGCTGTGCGCGTTGACGTTCGCCGGCCCGACCTCCGGTGGGATGCCGACGACAAGCTGGACCGCGGTGAACCCCTGCCGGGCCCGCAGCTGGGCGAGCTCCCGGAATCGCTCGTCACTCAGCCGCGCGGTGAGCGCGAACCACCAGGTGTCCGCGAGGAAACAGGGGATCCTTCGCACCCCGCCGTCCAGTCCCTCCATATAAGCTGATCACTCCCGTCCCAGAACCACGCGCCCACCAGCGCCAACGGCCGCGTCATCCCGCCGGCGAGCGGTGTTCACGAGCGCGAGCTGAACGTCGTCCCCGGGCCCGAGGAAACTCTACGCTGGCCCCTGCCGCCCGGACGGGGCGCCTGTCGTCCGGGCGACTTCCACTGGCGAGTGCAACATGATGCGCCTGCGGTCGCGAACGCTTACGTGGCGGCAGGTATTACGTAACGCATACCAGCCGGCCCACCAACGGTATGCGCGGGCCACCCACCGCCCACATGCCGGCCACGGAATTGTCGGCCCACGCCGCCACACCGGCCCCGAGCCGAATTCGCCGGGACCGGCGCCCGGCCCGGCTCAGCGGGCGCGGTGGATGACGCGGCCGGCGGCGACGGTCAGCACGGCCGGGCCGGGATCGAGGTCGGCGAGGACGGCCCGGCCGGGCACGTCGAGCAGGCAGAGGTCGGCCGGCGCCCCCGGGGCCACCCGGCGCGGCGGGCCGCCGGCAGTGGCGGCGTCGCCGAGGTAGAGGCCGAGCGCCCTGGCCGCGGGCAGCGCCTCGGCCGGGCCCAGGAGCTGGCCGGACGGGGTGCGTCGGCGCACCGCTGCCCGCATGGACGCCCACGGGTCCGCGCCCCCGAACGGGGCGTCGGTGCCGGCCGCGACCGGGACCCCGGCGGCGATCAGGCCGGCGCACCGGTAGAGCCAGGGCAGGTCGTCCGGGTCGACGTCGGCGAGGTAGGCGTCACCCCGCTCGGCCACGAAGTGCGGCTGGGTGACGACGGTGAGGCTGGCGGCCCTGACCAGCTCCACCAGGTCGGGCGGGAGGACGGCGGCGTGCTCGATCCGGTCGCCGGGCAGCGCCCCGCCGGCGGCGTCGAGCGCGGCGAGCGCGATCACCAGCTGGACCCGGGTGACGCAGTGGAAGGCGACCCGCCGGCCCCACTCCCGGGCGGCCCGCACCGTGTCGGCCACCTCGTCTGGGCCCGTCGGCTGGTCGTCGTCCAGCAGGATCTTGACCGGGCCGACGCCGATCGCGGCCCGGCCCGCCGCGGCCGGGCCGGCCATGCCGGCCCCCGTGATCAGCCCGGCAGACGTTGTGCGATCATCCGTCGTGGCCGCGCGTCCAGTCGCCTCTTGGGTCGTGGGGTGGGCGGGCGCGCGGCCCTCGGCGGCGTCGGCCGCAACCTGGCCGGCCAGGTCCGGTGGGCCGGTGAGCAC
>JADGHD010000154.1 GCA_019689615.1 Frankia sp.
CCGGCCGCGCCGGCCGAGCCCGCGGCGCCCGATGACCCGCCGGCCGGGGCGCCCCGCCCACCGGTCTGCCCGCCACCGTGGCGGTGCGTACCAGCCCGTCCGAGGCGTCCGATGCGCCCGCCCCGCGCGCCGACGCGCCCGAGGCACCCGCCCCGCGCGCCGACGCGCCAGACTCGCTCGAGCAGGCGCGGACCAGCCTGGAGGCGCTCGGCCGGCTGGCCGGCTCGGTCGCGCACGACGTGAACAACCTGCTGTCGGTCATCACCAACTACGCCGAGTTCGTCGCCGCCGCGATCGACGAGGCCGCGGCCCGCTCGGCCGCGGGCGGGCAGGCGGACTGCGACGGTGACCCGGCCGCGGCCTGGGAGGCCGTCCGCCGCGACATCGCCCAGATCCGCCGGGCCGGCGAGCTGGCCACCGAGCTGAACGCCCAGCTGCTCGCCTACGCCAGGCAGCGGTCGTCCCAGCTCACGCTGGTCAGCCTGAACGACGTGGCCCGCCGCGCGGTGGCGCTGCTCGACCGGGCGTTCGGCGACGCGATCGAGATCCGGGTCCAGCTCGCCGACGACCTCTGGCCGGTGCTGGCCATCCCGATCCGGCTGGAGCAGGCCGTGGTCAACCTGATGACCAACGCCCGCGACGCCATGCCGAACGGCGGCATGCTCACCCTGGCCACCAGGAACGTCATGCTCCCCGGCGGCCCGTGCCCGGCGGCCGCGGCCGGCGCGTCGCCCGGGGCAGCCGCCGGACCGGCCGAGGCCGCGCCGGCCGGCAACGGCCAGGGCAGGAGCGCCGCGCCCTGCCTCAGCGAGGCCACCGGCTCGGCCGCCGGGCGCCGGTCGGTGCTGCTGCGGGTGACCGACACCGGTACCGGGATGGCCCCCTGGCTGCGGGCGCGCGCGGTGGAGCCGTACGTGACGACGAAGGCCGCCAGCGGCGGCACCGGGCTGGGCCTGACGGTCGTGCGCGACGTCGTCACCGAGGCCGGCGGCGAGGTCCGGATCTCCTCCCAGGTCGCCGCCGGCACGACGGTCAGCATCCTGCTGCCCGCGGCCGAGCCGGCCGGCTGACGGGCGGGGCGCCGGCCGCGGGCGGCGAGGACTTCCTGCGGCTTCCCGCCGGGCAGGCCCTCAGGCCAGCGGTGGCGTGTCGGCGTCCAGGTCGGCCAGGCCCAGGCGGGCCATCCGCCGGTTGTACGCCGCGCGGCCGGCCTGCTCCAGCTCGAACGTCCGCTGGACCCGGTGGCGCACCCGGGCCCGGTCCTCGTCGCTCGTGCAGTGCCGGGCGAGCACCGTCCGGCCGAGCCGCATGTGGAACTGCTCGTCCGGCAGGATCTTGTCGAGGGCGGCGGCGACGTCAGCCGGCAGCCGCGGCCGGATCGCCACCATCGCGTTCGCCGCGCCGATCTCCCCGGTCACGTTGTGCGCCGCGACCCGCTCCAGGGTGTCCGCGCCCGACGGGTACCAGCCGTCGATCCACTCCTCCCACTCCGGCTCCGGCCGCCAGCGGTCGAGCGAGCTCACGCCGCGGCGGTCCAGCGCCCGCATCAGCAGCTGGTAGTGCCGGGCCTCGTCCCGCACCTGGCGCGCGAGCAGGGTGAACGCGTCGTCCTGCGGGGTGTCGGCCAGCCAGCGGCCGATGAACTCGGCGGCCCGCTTCTCGTAGTACGCCTGGAAGCAGAGCCACTCGATGAGCTCGGGCTCGCTCATCGGCCGGTTGAAGAAGCTCGCCTCCTCGGCCGGCAGCGCGGCCCGCGCGGTCTCCAGCCCGGTGACCAGCTCGTCGTAGAACTGGCCGGTGGCCGAGCCGCGCGACCGGGCGCCCGCCGCCGTGCCGGTGCCCGCCGTGGTCGCCGTCATCGCCTCTCCTCCGCTCGCGCTCCCGCCGCCGTCGTGCCCGCCGTCGATGCCGCGGCGCCGCCGGCCGCGGCCGTGGCCCGCGGGATCGCGGCGACCAGTGCCGTGTCCGCCCCGACCGGGCCGAGGGTGCTGGCCCCGCCCGGCTCGCGCAGCGGGGCCGGCCGGCCGGGCAGTGGGTGGTAGAAGAACACCTCAGCGTCGCCGATGTGCGGGGCGTCCGGGCCGTCCGGGTCGATGTCGCGGTCCCAGCTGATCGCGTCCACCGGGCAGCTGCGGGCGCAGGCGCCGCAGTCGATGCACTCCTCCGGGTGGATGTACAGCTTGCGCGCTCCCTCGTAGATGCAGTCGACCGGGCAGTCGTCCACGCAGGAGCGGTCCATCACGTCGACGCAGGCGGCGCCGATCACGTAGGCCATGGTCGTCTCGCCTCCCTCCGGCGCCCGCCGGTCAGCTGCCGCTGGCGGCCGCGGCCGCCGCCATGGCCACCCCGGCCCGCCGGCGGGGCAGCGGCCGGCCAGCCGGGCTCTCGCCCGCCTCGGCTGCCGCCTGGGCGGCCGCGCTGAACGGGCCGGTCGCCTCGATCCAGGTGCCCGCGCGCACGCAGCCCACCGGGGCCAGCCGGCGGGTGGCGGTGACGGTCTCGAACCCGTCGGAGAACTCGACCGGGCCCTCGTCGATCCGCAGCACGCTGACCTCGGCCGACCGGCCGATCCCGAGCGTGCCCAGCTCGTCCGCGCGCCGGATCGCCGCCGCGCTGTTCACGGTCGCCATCGCGATCACGTCGCGCAGCTCGACGCCGAGCGACCAGATCTTGGAGAGGGTCTCCGGCAGCGAGTAGACCGGGCCGTCCTCGTTGAACAGGTTCAGGTCGGTGCTGACGGTGTCCGGCAGGTAGCCGAGGTCGATCAGCGCCCTGGCGGCGGCGAACCGGAAGTCCGAGCCGGAGTGGCCGACGTCGAGGCGCACCCCGCGCTCCACCGCGGCGGCGAACGTCGGGTGCACGGCGGTGCCGTCGTCGACGACCGCGCCGGAGTGGCCGCGGAAGGCGTGCGTGACGATGTCGCCCGAGCGCAGGGCAGCCAGCGCGTCGAGGTTCGCCAGGCTCGCCGTGTACGGGTAGCGGCCGAGGTGGATCATGATCGGCCGCTCGCCGGCGATGCTCTTGGCGCCCTCCAGGAACGGCGACACCCGGGCGTCGTCGGTGGTCGTCGCCCGGACCTTGAAGCCGACGACGAAGTCCCGGTGCTCCTCCAGCGCCGCCGCGGCGGCGTCCAGGTCGAGGTTGCGCAGGTCGTTGGCGATCTCGAGGCGGTGCGCGATGAAGTCCTTGGTCGCCAGGTAGAGCAGGCACGGGTCCATGAACGCGAGCACCCTGGTCCGCACGCCGGGGCTCTGCGCGAACGCCCGCGAGATCCCGAGCGTGCGCACCCCGGAGGTGCCGCCGTCGACGACCACCGGCACGCCGGTCTCGACGCCGGCCCGGTCCGGGTGCACGCAGAAGTCGCCGAGCCCGGGGTAGACGTGGACGTGCAGGTCGATCAGGCCGGGCGTGACGATCAGCCCGGCGCAGTCGACCACCGTGACGTCGTCCGCGCCGGCCGCCGCCGGCTGGGTGTACGCGGCGCCCACGCCGGGGCCGACGGCGGCGATCAGCCCGTCCACGCAGACGACGTCCGCGACCATGTCGGTGCCGGCCGCCGGGTCGATCACCCGGCCGCCGGCGAGAACCGTGACGCTGGCCATCTCACTCCGATCTGCGGCCAGCCAGGCGGGCGGCGGCCCGAGGCGCGCGGGTGTGGTCGGCGCGCGGGGCGCGTGACCGGGGCGCTTGCGGGCGCGGGTGGCCGCCTGGCAGCCACCGCTGGCAGGTGGTGCGCGGGGAGGGAACGAGGGCCGGTGCCGCGGCTGCCCCCGGGGGGAGAGGTGGCTGGGCTCAGCCGGGCACCGGCTGGTCACTCGCGGCGTCGTCGCCGCTGGCCGCCCGCGCCGTCGCGGGCCGTTCTGCCGTCATGCTCGCGCCAGCGGGCGCGTCCGGTCCAAGACGCGAACCTGTCCGCGCCTATAGCCGTTCTCTATAGCGCCAGCTCAGCCGGGCCTTCGCCGGTCCGGCCGGCGGCTGGTCTGGCCGGCGGGCCACCGGGCGGGCAGCGCGGCGCGGCGGCGGGCGACGATACGGCGGCGCAACGATGGAGGGCTACGGTGCCCCTACCGTGAGCAGTCCCAGCCGGCACCTGTTCAGCCTGCGGCAGGCCGCCTACTTCGTCGCGGTCGCCGAGGAGCGGTCGTTCACGGCCGCGGCCGCGCGCCTGCGCGTGGCGCAGCCGTCGTTGTCCCAGCAGGTCCGGGCGCTGGAGCGGCAGCTCGGCGCCGACCTGCTGGAACGCACCAGCCGCGGGGTCACGCTCACCCCGGCCGGCCGGGCCTTCCTGGACGCGGCCCGCGGCGTGCTCGCCGACGCGGGCGCGGCCGTCGCCCGGGCCCGGGCGGCCGCCGGGCTCGACGCCGGCACGCTGCACGTGGCGACCGTGACCTCGCTGGCCACCTGGGTGCTGCCGGCCGCGGTCGCCGCCTGGCGGCGCCGCTACGCCGACGTGCCGCTGCGGGTGACCGAGTTCCCCGACCGGATGGGCCTGCGGGAGTGGATGGCCGAGGGCCGGGCCGACGTGGCCGTCGGCGCCCGCCCGCCGGACTGGGCCGGGCCGGTGCGCTGGCTGGGCGACGAGCGGTACGTGCTCGCCGTCCCCGCCGACGACCCGCGCGCCGGCGCCACCGGCGTGCCGCTCGCCGACTTCGCCGGCGCCGACTGGGTGATGTACGCGCCGGGGCACGGCATGCGGACGCTGCTGCTGGAGGCGTGCGGGGCCGCCGGGTTCACGCCGCGCGGGGTGGTCGAGTCCCGCAACGTCGACGCCGCCGCCAGGTTCGCCGCCGCGGGCGTTGGGGTCGCGCTGGTCCCGGACGCGGCGATGCGCGGCGACCTGGCCGCCCATCGGGTGGAGCTCGCGGACGCGCCGGTGGTCGCGGTGGTCGGGTTCGCCAGGGCGGCGTTCTCCCCGGCCGCCGTGGCCTTCCTGGACCTGCTCACCTCACTGCCAGTGCCCGGCCTGACCCGGCCGGGGGCGGCGTAGGCCGGGGAGCGGGCCTCAGCGGGTGGCCGGCGGGATGCGGGCGATCAGCGCGCCGACGTCGCTGCCGGGTGGCAGCGTGCCGTACGCCCGGCCGCCCTCGCCGGCCAGCCGGGTGGCGACGAAGGTGTCCGCCACCGCCGCCGGGGCGTGCCGGACCAGCAGCGACGCCTGCAGCACCAGCGCCAGCCGCTCGACCAGCCGGCGGGCCCCGAACTCCAGCTCGAACGGCCCGACGCTGGCCAGGCCGGCGAGGTCGCGGCGGACCTCGTCCCAGGCGTCGTCCAGCCGGTGGTCTGCGCCCGCGGCCCGTTCCACCTCCTGCTCGTAGGCCGCCAGCGCCGCGGGCTCGCGGGCCAGCGCCCGCAGCACGTCCAGGGCGTTGACGTTGCCGGCGCCCTCCCAGATCCCGTTGAGCGGCGCCTCCCGGTAGAGCCGCGGCATCCCGGACTCCTCGGTGTAGCCGTTGCCGCCCAGGCACTCCAGCGCCTCGGCGACGAACGCCGGCTGCCGCTTGCAGATCCAGTACTTGGCGAGCGCCACCCCCAGCCGGGTGAACGCCCGCTCCGCGTCGTCGCCGCGGGCACCGCGGTCGATCGCCCCGGCCAGGCGCAGGATGAGGGTGGTCGCCGCCTCCGACTCCAGCGTCAGGTCGGCGAGCACGTTGCGCATCAGCGGCTTGTCGATCAGCAGCGAGCCGAACGCCGAGCGGTAGCGGCAGTGGTGCGCCGCCTGCATCAGCGCCGCCCGCATGCCGGCCGCCGAGCCGAGGGCCGAGTCGAACCTGGTCATCGCGACCATCTCGATGATCGTGCGGACCCCGCGGCCCTCCGGGCCGACCAGCCAGCCGACGGTGTCGTCGAACTCCGGCTCGGCGCTGGCGTTCGACCGGTTGCCGAGCTTGTCCTTCAGCCGCTGGATCCGGAACGTGTTGCGGGAGCCGTCCGGCAGCACCCGCGGCACCAGGAAGCACGACAGCCCGCCCGGGGCCTGCGCCAGCACCAGGAACAGGTCGCTCATCGGCGCGCTGGTGAACCACTTGTGCCCGCGCAGCCGGTAGGTTCCGTCCGGGCAGGGCACGGCGACGGTGGAGTTCGTCCGCACGTCCGAGCCGCCCTGCTTCTCGGTCATCCCCATGCCGGCGACCAGGCCCAGCTTCTTGGCAGCCGGGCGCAGGCCCGGGTCGTACACCCGGCTGGTCAGCAGCGGCTCGTAGGTGGCGGCCAGCTCCTTGTTGGCGCGCAGCGCTGGCACCACCGCGTAGGTCATCGCGACCGGGCAGAAGTGGCCCTGCTCGACCGTGCTCCAGACCAGCCCGCCGGCGGCCCTGGCGACGTGCGCTCCTGGGCGGGCGTCCGCCCACGCGGCGCCGGCCAGGCCCTCCCGGACCGCCACGTCCATCAGCGCGTGCCAGGACGGGTGGAACTCGACCTCGTCGATCCGGTTGCCGTAGCGGTCGTGGGTGCGCAGCTCCGGCGGGAAGCGGTTGGCCTCGTCGCCCCAGCGGGCCGCCTGCTCAGAGCCGGCAAGGCAGCCGAGGCGGTGCAGGTCGTCGAGGTACCAGGAGGCACCCTCGCGGGCGACCCCGTCCAGCAGCACCGGGTCGTCGGCGACGTTGTGGTCGATCAGCGGCGGCGGCTGGTTGGTCACCTCGTGGGTGGTGAACGGCCGCGAGCGGGGCCGCGGCCCGGCCTCGGCCACCCGCCCCGCGGCCGCGGCACCCGTGGCGGCGCCCTCGGGGGATGGACCGGCGGACGTGGCGGCGTTCACTCGTCCCGCCGCGCCAGGTGGTGCCGTCATGAGCGCTACCTCCTCACGGCCGGCGGCATGGCCCGCGCGGCCGTCTGGACGAGGTCGTTCTCGGTTCTGGCGTGCGTGTGCGCTGGGCCGAGGCGCACGGAGTGGCTGAGGTCACATCAGAGTCAACCACCGGTTTCAGCGATAGGTAAGGAACTCCCGGCCTGCCGCTTCGAGATGTCCGTGCTCGTTGATGGATACGAGGTTCGTCCCGCCGCGCCCGCAGACGATCTTCGTGATGCCACCGTTGATCATGACGCGGTTGAGCGCGACGGTGCCGTCCACGCCGAGGCCGAGCAGCCGGGAGCAGGCGGCGGCGATCGGCCCGCCGGAGGTGAACACGACCGCGGTGCTGCCGGAGGTGAGCCGGCGGGCCAGACCGTCCAGCGCGTCGCCGACCGCGCCGCTGAAGGCGGTCCAGCTGCCCGGGCCGGTCTGGTCGGTCCGCGCCATCCAGTCGGCGAGCGCGACGTCGAGCAGGCCCTGGAACACCCGGGACGACATCGCGCCGCCGGACTCGGTGAGCCGGGGCGGCGGAGCGAAGCCCGCGGGGACCGGCGGGTTGGCGAGGTCGGCGTGCTGGTCGATCAGCAGGTCCTGGTCGTACTCGTTCCACCGGCTGTCCAGCTCGGGCTGCACCGGCGCCGGCCGAGGCGGCAGGCCGGCCTTCGCCTCAAGGTCGGCGAGGACCGCGAGCGCCGCGCTGGCCGTGTCCCGCTGGCGGCGCAGGGTGCCGGTGACCGCGAAATCCACCCGGACGCCACGGGCGCGCAGCTCGGCGCCGACCAGCTCCGCCTGCCGACGGCCCAGCTCGGACAGCACGTCGTAGTCGTCGGAGCCGAACGAGGCCTGCCCGTGTCG
Organism: Frankia sp.; assembly: GCA_019689615.1. Classification (GTDB taxonomy): domain Bacteria; phylum Actinomycetota; class Actinomycetes; order Frankiales; family Frankiaceae; genus Pseudofrankia. The sequence continues at coordinate 7,643 of JADGHD010000154.1, forward strand.
GACCAGGTAGATGACGCTCACACCCGTCCCTTCGCAGCCAGGGCCCGCGGCCGGCGCGTGTCTGGCCGCGGGGGCCGCCGGTCGCGGCCCAGCCTCCCAAGCTATCCGTTCGGGCAGGTCGGGGAGCCCGCCGGCCAGCGCAGGCTGGCCGACCAGGAGCCGTCCGGTGCCGGCTCGCTGACCTGGGCGCCGAGCACGGACGCGACCCGGTCCAGCCGCTCGACGCGCTCCGCGGTGGCGCGCTCGGCGCCCAGGGCGGCCGGCGGCGGCTCGGGGGTCACCCGTAGCGTGAGCGCGATCCCGTCCGCCCCGGTCGTGATCTCCACGGCCACGTGCGCGGCCGGCCGCAGCGGGTCGGACTCCAGCAGCAGCAGCTCGAGCGCGCCCAGCAGCTCGGCGAGCTGGGCCCGGGTCGGGGCCGGGTCGCCGACGTCGAGCCGGGCGTCGAGCTCGGCGGTCAGCGGGCCGCGGACCCGGCGGGCCAGCCAGGACCCGAGGATCGACCGCGCGTCGTGGCCGGGCCGGAAGACCGGCGGTGGCAGGTGGAGGGTGTCGATCGCGTCCCGGAGCTGGGCCTCGATCGCCCTGATCCGGTCAGCCGCCGGACCGTCGAGGGAGCGGCGGACGGCGGCGCAGGACAGCAGCACGGCAGTGAAGTCCTGGATCGGCCCGTCGTGGAACACGTCGCCGAGGTGGCGTCGGTCCCGCTCCTGCATCGCCACCATCAGCCGCAGCAGCAGCGCGGTGTCCTCGCTGACCGCCGGGCCGGGGCCGTCTGGGGTCGTCATCGCCGGTCAACCCGGTCCCGTCGACGGCGGCACGGCCTGGCTGCCCGTCGCGGCGCCGCTGGTGGCGCCGGTGACGGTGGCGGAGTCGGCTGGCGCCGCGCAGGCGGCGTCGCGACCGGCGGCCGCGTGCAGCCGGCGGACGGCGGTCAGCAGGTCGTCCGCGCTGAACGGCTTGGGCAGGACGGCGACGTCGGGCGGCAGGTCGTCGTCGACGGCGCCGGTGAGCAGCAGGCAGCGGGCGGGCACGGTCGGGTCCGCCGCGCGCAGCCGCTCGAGGAGGTCGGTGCCGCGCTCGTGGCCCAGCCGGACGTCGATCACGAGCGCCTGGTAGTCGGCGGGCCGGAAGGCCAGCGCCTCGCTCAGCGAGGCCGCCGCGTCCACGGCGTGCCCCTCCTGGCCGAGCAGCCGGGCGATGAGGTCGCGGACCATCTCGTTGTCGTCGACGACCAGCGTGCGCGGGCGGCCGCCGGCTGGTCGCTGGCCGTCCGGGGGAGCGCGCCTGGGCGACGGGGCGTCCGGCCGGCAGGGCGCTGACGGTTGCGTGGGGGGCGGCGCAGGCGCGGTCGGCGGCCCCGGGGTGTCTCGGCCGCGCACCTGGCTCACCTCGCCCTCGGCCCTTCCGGCTCCCGTCGTCGCGCGGGCGCGCCGAGCGCCACCCCCAGCCGCGCGGCGGCCCCGTTCCCCCCGGGTGCGAGGCCACGACGGAATCGTCGTCAGTAGCGGACCGGCCACACGATACGGCAGTGCGCGCCGGGGCAACATCTGTCCCCTGGCAGAACGCGGTCGTTCAGTCAAGGGCGACAAACAACTACATAAAGGTCCATCGACAGTGGCCGATGTCTGCATATTGCGGCAGACTCTCCCGTGACCCTCGTCACATCCGGTTGGCGGCAGCTGTCCCTACTGGCCCCCTGCCGCCGCCGGCCGACCCCCGCTGCCGCC
>JADGHD010000155.1 GCA_019689615.1 Frankia sp.
CGGCGCCCCCCGCGCCCACCGCGGCCGCCCGCCGGCGCAGCTCCGCCCGGGTCGACTCGTCGAGCGGGACCATGCTGTCGACGTGGTCGTCCGGGACCACCGGCACCGGGGCGGGCGGGGACAGCTCCAGCGCGCCGGCCGCGCCAGGGGAGCTGGGTGCCGCAACCGCGGGCGGTGCCAGCGGGGCGCTCAGGTCCAGCGAATCCGACATCGGCGTCATCCTCCCCGCGCCCACCGCGCCTGGCTCCGAGGGTGGGCCGCACTCCGACACTACGCGGGGTAGCGCGCGGCATCCGGTGTTCCGGTAGCCACCCGGTTCGTCGGATGTGCGACGTCCGCACCCTCGCCGACCGGCAGGAACGCCCCATTGACAGCCCCGGGCCGCAGATACCCGGTCGGCCCGGCGCGGATGCCCGGCCGTCGGCGCCGGGCACTCGTCGCCTCATCGCTCGCGAACCGTAACAAGGCGTCACAGCTTCGTAACCAAAGCTGTTTCTTGTCGAGATACCTTGTTTCCCACTATGGTGCTGGCGGCGACGTGACGCGGGCGTCGGCGCCACCTCGACCGCGACCTGGAGCCTGACGTGACGATCGACGGAAGTGCCTCTCTCACCGGTCCCGCTCCCACCGCCACCACCCCCGCGGCCGAACCGGCCCCGGCGGACCTCGCCGCCAGGGCCCGCGCCGACGGGGTGTCGTTCATCCTGGCGATGTTCGTCGACCTGCGCGGCAAGCCGTGCGCCAAGCTGGTGCCGGTCGAGGCCGCGGACGCGCTGCAGCACGAGGGGGTCGGCTTCGCCGGCTACGCCGTCGGCGCGATCGGCCAGCAGCCGTCGGACCCGGACCTGATCGTCATCCCGGACCTGGCCAGCTACACCCCGCTGCCGTGGGTGCGCGAGGGGCTGGCGCTGGTGCACTGCGACCCGCTGGTCGAGGGCCAGCCCTGGCCGTACGCGCCGCGGGTGATCCTCAGGTCGCTGCTGGCGAAGGCCGAGAGCCGCCGGCTGGAGCTGTTCGCCGGGGCCGAGATCGAGTACTTCCTGGTCCAGCGCGGGCCCGACGGCAGCGTCCGGCTGGCCGACCCGCTCGACGTCGCGGCCAGGCCCTGCTACGACGCGCGCGGCCTGACCAGGATGTACGACCACCTGACCGAGATCTCGACGGCGATGAACGCCCTGGGCTGGGCGAACTACGCCAACGACCACGAGGACGCCAACGGCCAGTTCGAGCAGAACTTCGCCTACGCCGACGCGCTGACCACCGCCGACCGGGTGATCACCGCCCGCTACCTGATCTCCGTGCTGGCCGAGCGGCGCGGCATGACCGCGACGTTCATGCCCAAGCCGTTCGCCGACCGGACCGGCTCCGGGATGCACCTGCACCTGTCGCTCTGGCACGACGGCACGCCGCTTTTCCCGGCCGCCGACGCCGCCGCCCCGTTCGGCCTGTCCGACGTCGCCCGGCGCTTCCTCGCCGGCATCCTCGGCCACGCCCCGGCCCTGCAGGCCGTGCTCGCCCCGACCGTCAACTCCTACAAGCGCACCGGGGCCACCTCGACCCGTTCGGGCGCCACCTGGTCACCGCGGCGGGCCACCTACGGCGGCAACGACCGCACCCACTACGTGCGCATCCCCGACCAGCACCGGATCGAGCTGCGCGGCGCCGACGGCTCGGCCAACCCGTACCTGGCGCTGGCGGCGACGCTGGCCGCCGGCCTCGACGGCATCGAGCGGGCGCTCGACCCCGGCGAGCCGGGCGCGGCCGCGGGCGCACCGGCCCGGCCCGACCTGCCGCCCACGCTGCTGCACGCGGTCGAGGCGCTGGAGGCCGACACCGTCGTCAGCTCCGCGCTGGACGCGGCCGGCCCCGGGGTGGCGGCGTACTTCGCGGCGCTCAAGCGGGACGAGTTCTTCGACTGGCACGCCAACGTCGGCCCCTGGGAGCACGAGCAGTACCTCACGGCCTTCTAGGCACACCACCTCCTGCCTGCGCCAGCCACCACCGGCGCTGCGCGGGCAGCGGCACCGAACAGAGAGGAGAGCGCGGGCCATGTGCGGGATCGTCGGCCTCCACCTGCGCGACCCCGAGCTGTATCCCCGGCTCGGCCAGCTGCTGGCGGGCATGCTCGGCCAGGTCGTCGAGCGCGGGCCGGACTCGGCCGGGGTCGCGGTGTACGGCGACCACCGCAGATGCCCGCCCGGGCACGCCGCGGTGTCGGTGCTGTTGCCGGCCGCCGGCCCGCGCCCGCCGGCGGCGGCCAGGGCGGCGCTGGCGGCGGCGGTCCGGGACGTGCTGCCGGGCTCGCCGGAGCCGCTGGTCACCGCCGCCGGGGCGACCACCGTGCTGGCCGCGCCGACCGACGTGGACACGCTGGTCGGCGCGGTCGGCCAGGCCGACCCGGCCGCGCTCGTCGTCGGCTTCGGCAACGACCTGACCGTCTACAAGGACGTCGGCAACCCGCGCGAGCTCGCGGCCACCTATGACCTGGCCGGTGCCCAGGGCTGGCAGGGGCTCGCGCACACCCGGATGGCGACCGAGTCCGCGGTCGACCCGCAGGGCTGCCACCCGTTCTCGGTCGGGCCGGACCAGTGCCTGGTGCACAACGGCTCGTTCGCCAACCACGCCACGATCCGCCGGGAGCTGCGCCGCGAGGGGGTGCGCTTCGACTCGGAGAACGACTCGGAGGTGGGCGCCCGCTTCGTCGCCGCCCGCCTCGCCGAGGGCGCTGACCTGGACAAGGCGCTGCGGCTGCTGTGCGAGCGGTTCGACGGCTTCTACACGCTGCTGGTCACCAACGGCGACGGGTTCGCCGTCGTCCGGGACGCGATCGCCTGTAAGCCCGCGGTCATCGCCGAGACCGCCGCCTGGGTCGCCATGGCCTCGGAGTTCCGCGCCCTGGCCGATTTGCCCGGCATCGACGGCGCCCGCATCTACGAACCCGAACCGGAGAAGGTCTACGTATGGCACCGCTGAGCGACCCCGCCACCGCCACCCTCGCCGCCGGGACGCCGGCGGTGCCGCACCCCGCGACCGCGGCGGACGGTGAGCGTCTCGTCACGGTCGATCTGGCGACCAGCTCCGTCCGCGCGCTCAACGCCGAGCTGCACGCGCCGCGGGCGGCCCGCTACGAGGTGCGCCACCCGCGCGGCGCGCACGCGCTGGCCGTCGGCGTGCACGCGCCGCTGGTGATCGACATCCGCGGCCACGCCGGCTACTACTGCGCCGGGATGAACGACGGCGCCACGATCACCGTGCACGGCAACGTCGGCACCGGCGTCGCCGAGAACATGATGTCCGGCCTGGTCCGGGTGCGCGGGGACGCCTCCCAGTCGGCCGGCGCGACCGGCCGGGGCGGCCTGCTGGTCATCGAGGGATCGGCGTCGATGCGCTGCGGCATCTCGATGAAGGGCATCGACATCGTCGTCGGCGGCGACGTCGGCCCGATGAGCGCGTTCATGGCCCAGGCCGGCCGGCTGGTGGTGTGCGGCGACGCCGGCGACGGCCTCGGCGACTCCATCTACGAGACGCGGATCTACCTGCGCGGCCGCGCCGGGGCCCTCGGCGCGGACTGCGTCGAGAAGCCGATGCGCGACGAGCACCGCGCCGAGCTGGCCGACCTGCTGCGGGCGGCCGGGATCGACCCGGTTGGCGAGTACGACCCGGCGCGGTTCCGCCGCTACGGCTCGGCCCGCCAGCTCTACCACTTCGCCGCGCACAACTCGTCGGCCTACTGATCCGCCGTCGCGCGCGCCGCCCGCCGCGGGAGGCAACCGGCGGCCGGCGGCTCGTCCGTCGCGCGCCCGCCGCGGGCGGTCGCCCCGCTGCCCGCCCCGCGGTGCGCGCCTCGCGTCCTGACCTTCGCAAGGAGACCCATGTCCGGGTACCCGCTCGAACCCGCGGCCCTCGGCCTGCGGGAGTCCGCCACGTTCGACCGGGCCACGATCGCCGCCATCCAGCGGGCGGCCGAGACCGGCGTCTACGACATCCGCGGCGGCGGCGCCAAGCGGCGCCTGCCGCACTTCGACGACCTGCTCTTCCTCGGCGCGTCGATGTCGCGCTACCCGCTGGAGGGCTACCGCGAGCGCTGCGGCACCGACGTCGTGCTCGGCGACCGCCACGCCAGCCGGCCGCTGCACCTCGACATCCCGGTGACGATCGCCGGGATGAGCTTCGGCGCGCTGTCCGCCCAGGCCAAGGAGGCGCTCGGGCGCGGCGCGAGCGAGGTCGGCACGTCGACGACGACCGGTGACGGCGGGATGACCCCGGAGGAGCGCGAGCAGTCGAAGTACCTCGTCTACCAGTACCTGCCGTCCCGCTACGGGATGAACCCGACCGACCTGCGCCGGGCCGACGCGATCGAGGTCGTGCTCGGCCAGGGGGCCAAGCCCGGCGGCGGCGGCATGCTGCTCGGGCAGAAGATCTCCGAACGGGTGGCCGAGATGCGCACGCTGCCGGTCGGGATCGACCAGCGCTCGGCCTGCCGGCACCCGGACTGGACCGGCCCGGACGACCTGGCCATCAAGATCCTGGAGCTGCGCGAGATCACCGACTGGGAGAAGCCGATCTACGTCAAGGTCGGCGCCACCCGCACCTACTACGACGTCAAGCTCGCGGTCGCCGCCGACGCCGACGTCGTGGTCGTCGACGGGATGCAGGGCGGCACCGCCGCCACCCAGGACGTGTTCATCGAGCACGTTGGCATCCCGACGCTGGCCGCGATCCCGCAGGCGGTGCAGGCGCTGTCCGAGCTCGGCCTGCACCGCAGGGTCCAGCTGATCGTCTCCGGCGGGATCCGCACCGGCGCCGACGTCGCCAAGGCGATGGCGCTCGGGGCGGACGCGGTCGCGATCGGCACCGCCGCGCTGATCGCGCTCGGCGACAACCACCCGCGCCACGCCGCCGAGTACGCCAGGCTCGGCTCGGCCGCCGGGTTCTACGACGACTACCAGGACGGCCGCGACCCGGCCGGGATCACCACCCAGGACCCGCAGCTCGCCGCCCGGCTCGACCCGGTCGACGGCGGCCGGCGGATCGCCAACTACCTGCGGGTGCTGACGATGGAGGCCCAGGCCATCGCCCGCGCCTGCGGCAAGGCCCACCTGCGCAACCTCGAGCCCGAGGACCTGGTCGCGGTCACGATCGAGGCGGCGGCCATGGCCCGGGTCCCGCTCGCCGGCACCGACTGGGTCCCCGGCCAGACCGCGGGAGGCTGGCTGTGACCGGGGGAGAGCGGGCGGCCGACGTGGTCATCGTCGGCGGCGGCCTGGAAGGGACGTCGGCGGCGTACGCGCTGGCCTGCCGGGGCGTCACCGACGTGGTCGTGTGCGAGCGGCACACCGTCGGCTCCGGCGGCACCGGCAGGTCCAGCGGGGTCGTGCGCTGCCACTACGGCGTGTCGTCGCTGGCCGCGATGGCCGCGTCCAGCCTGGAGCTGTTCGAGAACGCGGGCGAGATCCTCGGCAGCGACGTCGGCTTCCACCAGACCGGCTACATCGTCGGCGTCGGCGAGCCGAACGTCGCCGCGATGCGGGCCAGCCTCGCCGCCCAGCGCGCCGTCGGCGTCGACACCGAGGAGATCGACCGCGCGCAGGTCGCCGCCCTGTGGCCGGGCGCCCACCTCGACGACTTCGCCGCCTTCGCCTGGGAGCGCCGCGGCGGCTACGGCGACGCCTACCTCACCGCCCAGGCGTTCGCGGCCGCGGCGCGCCGCGCCGGGGTCCGGGTCCGCCAGGGCGCCGAGGTCGCCGAGGTGCTCGTCGAGGGCAACCGGGCGACCGGCGTCCGCCTCACCGACGGCATGCGGATCGCGGCCGGCACGGTCGTCGTCGCGGCCGGCCCGTGGTCGGTGCCGCTGCTGGCGGCGCACGGCCTTCAGCTACCGGTCATCGCCCACCGGGAGGAGATCGTGCTGATCGCCCCCGGGACCGTCGACCCCAACCTGCCGGTGTTCTCCGACCTGGTCTCGCTGCAGTACGTCCGGCCGGAGCCCTCCGGCGGGCTGCTCATCGGCAACAGCGACCTGGCCACGCTCGAGCCGGCCGACCCGGACAACTACTCCAACCAGGCGAGCGAGGCCTGCCTGGCGCGCACCGCCGAGAAGCTGGCCCACCGGTTCCCCAAGCTCGCCGACGCGGCCATCGGCAGCACCTACGCCGGCTGCTACGACGTCACCCCGGACTTCAACCCGGTGATCTCGTTGACGCCGGTGGCCGGGCTGGTCGTGGCCGCCGGGTTCAGCGGCCACGGCTTCAAGATCTCACCGGCTGTCGGCCGGCTCGTCGCCGACCTGGTGATCGAGGGCCGCAGCCTGGACCCGCGGATCCCCGAGTCGGACTTCCGCTTGGGCCGGTTCGCCGAGAACGACCCGCTGCGCAGCCCGTTCCCGTACGTGGGCGCGGGCGAGCTGCGCTGACCTGGATATCCTGCGATCATGAATGCGGGACGTGCCAGGACGGACGAGGCAGGCGGCCGTGGGCAGCGGCCGTCCACCACCGCCGTCCCGCCGGGCGAGCCGCAGGCCACGACCGCCACCGCCGTCGGGCCGGGCGAGCCGCAGGCCAGGTCCGACGGCGCCGTCGGGCCGGACGGGGCGGCCGCGCAGGACGGCGCCGCGCAGGCGCCCGTCTCGGGCCCGGCGGCGCGCGAGGTCAGCGAGCCGGCGTCGCAGGCCGGCCGGCTGGAGCGGGTGATCGCCGCCCAGGTGCGCCGGCTGCGCCAGGCGGCCGGGCTCACCCTCGCCGAGATGGCGGCCCGCAGCGGCATCTCCAAGCCGATGCTGTCGAAGATCGAGAACGCCAACACCAGCTGCAGCCTGACGACGCTCGCCCGGCTGGCCGACGCCCTCGACGTCCCGGTCACCTCGCTGTTCCGCGGCGCGGACGACCAGCGCGAGGCGGTGTTCACGCCCGCCGGCTCCGGCGCCAGGATCGTCGCCCGCGGCACCCGGGTGGGCCACGACTACGTGCTCCTCGGCGGCCTGCGCGGCCCGCACAAGCGGATGGAGGCGCACCTGGTCACGCTCACCGAGCGCAGCGAGACCTTCCCGCTCTTCCAGCACCCCGGCACCGAGCTGCTCTACATGCTCGAAGGGGAGATGGTCTACGGGCACGGCGAGTCCAGCTACACCATGCGCCCCGGCGACGCCCTCCAGCTCGATGGCGAGGGCATCCACGGCCCGCAGGAGCTGATCACGCTGCCGATCCGCTTCCTGTCCGTCGTCGCCTACGGCAACCCCGAGTCCGACGGCTGACGGACTGGGCCGTCGCCCGGCCGCCGGGGGTGACCGGCTGTCCGGCGCCGCGTGGCCGCGCCGGATGAGATGATCCAGGCGTGGCGTCACCGAGCATTCCCCGTTACGGCGTCGGGTCCCTGGGCGAGCTGGTGCCCTCGTTGCTGGCGGCCCTCGGCGAGCCAGGGTTCACCGACGCGCTCGGGCTGGGCCAGGCGCGGTCGGCCTGCCTGCTGCTGGTCGACGGGCTCGGCGCGCGCCTGCTGGCCGAGCACGCCGACGTCGCGCCGGTGCTCACCGGGCACCGGGCCGGCGAGCTGACCGCCGGCTACCCCGCCACCACCGCGACCAGCATCACCTCGATCGGTACCGGTCTGCCGCCCGGCCGGCACGGCGTGGTCGGCCTTCGCTGGGCGCCGGACCACGGCTCTGGCCTGCTCAACGCGCTGAGCTGGCAGATCAGCGACCCGGACGCCCCGCTGCTGCCCGCCGCGCCGGCGCCGGAGCACCCGGCGCTGGACGTCGCCGTCCCCGAGCAGGTGCAGCCCGAGGCGACCGCGTTCGAGCGGGCGGCCGACGTCACGATCACCGTGGTGGCCCCGCCGTTCCAGAAAAGCTCCGGCCTGACCCGGGCGGCGCTGCGCGGCAGCGCCTTCTCCGGGGCGCCGAGCTGGGGCGTGCTGATCGACCGGGTGGCCGCGGCGCTGCGCGAGCCGGGCCTCGTCTACGCCTACGTCAGCGACCTGGACACCACCGGGCATGTGCTCGGCCCGGGCACCCCGGGCTGGCGGGCGCAGCTGGGGCTGGTCGACCAGCTGGTGTCGGCGCTGGCCGAGCAGCTGCCTACCGACAGCCTGCTCGTGGTGACCGGCGACCACGGCATGGTCACCTGCGGCCGCGACACCTGGATCGACCTGGACACGACGCCAGAGCTGCTGGCCGGGGTGCGCGCGCTCGGCGGCGAGCCGCGGGCGCGCTACGTCTACGCCGAGCCGGGCGCCGCCGACGACGTGCTCGCCGCCTGGCGGGAGCGGCTCGCCGGCCGGGCATGGGTCGCCTCCGCCGCCGAGGCCGAGGCGGCCGGCTGGTTCGGCCCGGTGGTCGCCGATTACGTCCGGCCGCGGCTCGGTGACGTCGTCGCGGCGGCGACCGACCAGTTCGCCCTGGTGCGCTCCAGGGCCGAGCCGCACATCACGCTGATGCGCGGCCAGCACGGCTCGTTCACCCCGGCCGAGCAGCTCGTCCCGCTGCTCAGCCTGCGCGGCTGACCAGCCGCTGCCGGTGCCGGCTCCGCGCGCCGGCGCCGGCCGACCGCGTCGCCCGCGCTTCGGTGGTGCCGGACGGGTGGGGCCTGATAGCTGATATCTGTGCCGCAGATGCAGATCGCGACCGATGACGGGTTCCCGCTGGTGGTTCACGACCTCGGCGGGGTCGAGCCGGGGGAGGGGCCGGCGGTGCTCGTCTGCCACGCCACCGGCTTCTGCGGCCGGGCCTACCAGCCACTGGCCCGCCACCTCGGCAGCAGGGCGCATGTGTGGGCCCTCGACTTCCTCGGCCACGGCCAGACCCCGCCGCCTCCCGACGGCGACTTCCGCTGGTCCCGGATGGCCTCGGCCGTCGTGGCCGCTGTCCGAGCGATCAGGGAGGCGGCCGGCGGCGCCCCGGTGCACGCGGTCGGCCACTCGATGGGCGGCGCCTGCACCCTGCAGGCCGCCGCGGACCACCCCGACCTGCTCGTGTCGGCCTACGTCTACGAGCCGGTCGTGATGCCGTCCAGCCTCCCGGTCGGGCCCAACGTGCTCGCCATCGGCGCCCGCGCCCGCCGGGAGGTCTTCCCCACACGCGAGGCGGCGCTGTGGCGTTATGCCAGCCGCCCGCCGCTGAGCGACCTGTCAGCCGACTCGCTGGCCGCCTACGTCGAGCACGGCTTCGAGGACCTGCCGGACGGCACCGTCCGGCTGCGCTGCCGCTCCGCATACGAGGCCGCGACCTTCGAGGCCTACGGCGTCATCTCCGACCAGACCGTCCGCGACGCGAAGCTCCCGGTCCTCGTCGCCGCGAGCCGCGACCCGAACGGCCCGTCCTCCTTCGTCCCCGCCCTGCTGGCCGCCCTCCCCAACGCTCGCTCGTCCGAACACCCC
>JADGHD010000156.1 GCA_019689615.1 Frankia sp.
CGCCCGGCACCATTCGACGGAAATACGCGGGCCGCCCGAAGCCGGCGGCCAGCCGGTCGGCACCCGCCTGACCAGGCCAGACAAGCGCAGGTGACGGGGTCAGCCGAACCACGGCGGCTGGTCTGTCCTACCCGGGCACGCCAGCCGGCGACTGCCCACCCCGGGCCATCCGTGAATACCACCCTGAATGACGATGGGCGTACCGGCGGACGCCCGGTACAACTGGACGAGGAAAGCAGTGCGGTCCATGCCGCCGGTAACGCCGGAGGAGGCGCGATGAAAGACCGCGATCGCGCGTCGGCGGCAGTGGTGGCCCCCGGCCGCGCCCGCGCCACCAGGCCCGCCGGCGAGCCCCGCGAGCCAGCGGAGCCCGAGGGCCCGACGCCCACGCCGCATCGGGACGCCACCGCGCCGGCCGGCCGGGACGGCGCCGCGGCGGTGGCGAGGGCCCGCGGTAACGGGCTGGTGACGGTGTCGACCGGGGACGGCGACGTGGCCGTCGTCGCCCCGTCCTCGCCCGGGGCGGCCGTCGCGGCCCACGCCGACGCGGCAGCCGACGCCGCCGGCCCAGCCACCCCGCCAGGACCGGCCGACCCCGACGCCCCGCTGCGGGTGGTGGTCGCCGACGACGCCGACGGCGTGCGTGAGCTGCTCTGCCTGGTGCTCGACCTGGAGCCGGACTTCACCGTGGTCGGCCGGGCCAGCAACGGCGCCGAGGCGGTCGACCTCGTCACCAGGACCAGGCCGGACCTCGTCCTCCTCGACGTCGCGATGCCGGTGCTGGACGGCATCGCCGCCCTGCCGCGGGTCCGCCGGGCCGTCCCGGGCGCCCGCGTGGTGATTTTCACTGGCTTCTCGGCGTACACGGTGCGTGAGGAGGCGCTCGGCCTCGGTGCCGACGACGTGCTGGAGAAGGGGCTCGGCACCCCGCTGCTCGTCGACCGGCTGCGCGCGCTGTGCTGCCGGCCGGCCGCCGGCTGACCGCCGGGCGGCTCCGGCCACCGGGCCGGCCGACGGCCCCCGCACGGGTGGGCGCGCTGACAACCGTCCCGGCTCGAAGTCGGCGCCAGTATTCAGGCTATGCTCACCGGATTAATGAAAAATGCCATTGCGGCGCACACCACTAACGTTGTTGACACTTCTGTGTCAGCATGGAGACATGACTGCGCCCGGCCGGCCCCTCCCCGCCCGTGGCATCGCCATGCCGGAGCTGCGTCTCGTCGCCCGGCTGCACGTGGACCTGCTGCGGGTCGCCAGCGCGGGCTGTCGTCGCGCCCGCTGAACCAGGCCCCGCGTCCCGATCAGGCCCAGGACTCGCCGCCACGCGGCGCGGGACGCCACGCCTCGTAGCAGCAAGTACGTCGACCCAGCCAGCCGACCATCCTGCGTGCCGCCCCGGCCAGGCCAGGCAGCGCGCCCTCGTCGAGAGAACCCGATGACAGCCCCTGCCCGCGACAGTTCAGCGCGCCCGGCTCGCGCCGCTCGCCCAGCCCGTCCCAAGGGGCAGGGCCAGTGGGCCCTCGGCCACACCGAGCCGCTCAACGCCAACGAGCGGATGAAGAAGGACCAGGACGGCCTCGCCGTCCGGGACCGGATCCTCAACCTCTATCCCTACACCGGCTTCGAGTCGATCGACCCGCAGGACCTGCGTGGCCGGTTCCGCTGGTGGGGCCTGTACACCCAGCGCCGGCCGGGCATCGACGGCGGACGCACCGCGGTCCTCGAGCCGGAGGAGATCGAGGACTCCTATTTCATGCAACGGATCCGGCTCGACGGCGGCCGGATGACCTCCGACCAGCTACGGGTGATCGGCGACATCTCCACCCGCTACGGCCGGGACGTCGCCGACGTCACCGACCGGCAGAACATCCAGCTGCACTGGATCCGGATCGAGGACGTGCCGGCGATCTGGAGCGCGCTCGAGGGCGCCGGCATGACCACCCAGGAGGCCTGCGGCGACACCCCGCGCGTCTTCCTGGGCTGCCCGCTGGCCGGGGTCGACGGGGACGAGGTCATCGACGCCACCCCGGTGCTCGAGGAGACGGTCCGCCGCTACGTCGGCGACCCGTCGCTGTCGAACCTGCCGCGCAAGTTCAAGTCGGCGATCTCCGGCTGCGCCGACCACTGCACCCTGCACGAGATCAACGACATCGCCTTCGTCGGCGTGGTCCACCCCGAGCTGGGCCGGGGCTTCGACCTGTGGGTCGGCGGCGGCCTGTCGACGAACCCGAAGCTCGGCGTGCGGCTCGGCGCGTTCGTGCCGCCGGAGCGGGTCGCCGAGGTCTGGCACGGCGTGGCCTCGCTGTTCCGCGACTACGGCTACCGGCGGCTGCGCACCCGCGCCCGGCTGAAGTTCCTGGTCGCCGACATGGGCGTGGAGTGGGTGCGAGCGACGCTGGAGAAGGAGTACCTCGAGTCGCCGCTGCCCGACGGCCCGCCGCCGGCCCCGCCGCGCTCGGAGAGCCGCGACCACGTCGGCGTGCACCGGCAGGCCGACGGCCGGTACGCCGTGGGCTTCGCGCCGCGCGCCGGCCGGCTCACCGGGACCGCGCTGACCGCGGTCGCCAACCTCGCCGACCAGTACGGCAGGGGCCGCATCCGGGCGACCACCGCGCAGAAGCTGGTCATCCTCGACGTCGCCGAGGCAGACGTCCCGGCGCTGGAGGCGGCGCTCGCCGAGCACGACCTCGTCGTGCGGCCGAGCGTGTTCCGCAGCGGCACGATGGCCTGCACCGGCATCGAGTTCTGCAAGCTCGCGATCGTCGAGACCAAGGCGAACGCCGCCCGGCTGATCGAGGAGCTGGAGCGGCGGCTGCCGGACTTCGACGAGCCGATCGGGATCAACGTCAACGGCTGCCCGAACGCCTGCGCCCGGTTCCAGGTCGCCGACATCGGCCTGAAGGGGTCGCTCGTGCCCGGGCCGGACGGCGAGCTGACCGAGGGCTTCCAGCTGCACCTCGGCGGCCACCTGGGCACCCGTTCCCGGCTCGGGCGCAAGTCCCGCGGCCTGAAGATCACGTCGGCCGAGCTGGTCGACTACGTCGTCCACCTGCTCACCCGCTACCAGGCCGACCGGGCCGATGGCGAGAGCTTCGCCGACTGGGTCGAGCGGGCGGACGAGGCACAGCTCGCCCCTGCCGTCGTGGCGGGTGCCAGGTGAGCTCCGGCCAGCGGGCGGTCCCGTTCTACTGCCCCTACTGCGGCGAGGAGGACCTCGTTCCGGCGGTCCCCGAGGGTTCTGGCGAGGGGCACGGGCACTGGGCCTGCCGGTCCTGCCGGCGGGAGTTCCGGCTCACCCTGGCCGCGCTCGCCAGCGCCACGACCGCCACCGCCAGCACGACTGATCACCCAACCCCAGCGGAGGGCAACCGGTAATGGCTGACGCCGTGTTGAAGGCCCGCGCGGAGCGGGCCGGACGAGAACTGGCGGACGCGCCCGCCGAGGAGATCCTGCGCTGGGCGGTCGAGGAGTTCGGCACCAAGCTGATCGTCGCCGCGTCGATGGCCGAGGCCATCCTCGTCGACATGCTGTCCCGGATCCGCTCGGACGTGCCGGTCGTGTTCATCGACACCGGCTACCACTTCCCCGAGACGATCGGCACCCGGGACGCCGTGGCCGCCACCTACAACCTGCCGCTGATCAGCGTCCGGCCGCAGCTGACCGTCGCCGGCCAGGACGTCGTCTACGGCCGCGACCTCTATGCCCGCGACCCGGACCTGTGCTGCCGGATGCGCAAGGTCGTGCCGCTGGACCGGGCGCTCGCCCCGTACCGGGCGTGGGCCGCCGGCTCCCGGCGGGCCGAGTCGGAAAGCCGCCGCGACCTGCCGGTCGTCGGCTGGGACGAGCGGCGCGGCAAGGTGAAGATCCACCCGCTGGCCGCCTGGACGGACGAGGACGTCGAGCGCTACGTCGCCGAGCACAACGTGCTGGTCAACCCGCTGCTGTCGGACGGGTACGACTCCGTCGGCTGCTGGCCGTGCACCCGGCGCGGCGCCGGTCGCTCCGGCCGCTGGGCCGGCACCACCAAGACGGAGTGCGGCATCCACTAGCGGCCCGTCCCCGCCCGCTGCCCGGCCGGGCCGGCCCGGCCAGGCCCGTCCGGGCACCGGGTGGGCCGCGCCGGGCCCGGGGCCGCCAGCGCCCGGCGTAACGTGCGTGCGGTGGCCAGGGCACGGCCGGGGGGTTCGGCGCCGCGAGGCCGGGGGCATGTCTGGCTGGTCGGCGCCGGCCCGGGTGACCCCGGCCTGATCACCGTGCGTGGCGCCGAGCTGCTGGCGTCCGCCGACGTGGTGGTCGCCGACGCCGGGGTGAGCGAGCAGCTGCTCGCGCTGGCCCGCCCGGGCGCCGAGATCCTGCGGGTCGGGCCGGGCGCGCGGCTGCGTGGCCAGCCGGAGGTGAACGCGGCGCTCGTCGAGCACGCGCTCGCCGGTGCCCGGGTGGTCCGGCTGGCCGTCGGCGACCCGTACCTGCTCGGCCGGGGCGGCGAGGAGTCCGCGGCCTGCGCCGCCGCCGACATCGCGGTCACCGTCGTGCCCGGGGTCTCCGCGGCGCTCGCCGGGCCGGCCTACGCCGGCATCCCGGTGACCCACCGTGGGCTGGCCGAGGAGGTGGCCATCGTCGCGGGGCACCGGTCGCCCGGCCACCCGGGCTCGACGGTCGACTGGGCGTCGCTCGGCTCACCCGCCCGCACCGTTGTGATCATGATGGGGGTCGCGCACCTGGTGGCCATCGTCGACGCCCTGCTCGCCGCCGGCCGCGAGCCGACCACCCCGGTGGCGGTCGTCGAGCGGGCCACCACCCCGCACCAGCGGGTGCTGCGGACCACCCTGGACGCGCTGGCCGTCGACGCCGTCGCGGCCGGCATCCGCTCGCCGGCCGTGATCGTCGTCGGCGACGTCGCCGCCCGGGTCGACGCCCGCGGCACCGCCTCGCCACGCCGTCCCGGGCCGTTGTGGTCCCCACGCCAGCCGACGGCGGGCCCCGCCGACGAGGGGGGATCCCCGCGGGCAGGCCTGACCGGGCCGGCGTCGGCGCCGCGGGACCAGCCCGGGCGCGGCGGCCCGGCGGGCGCCGGCCATCCGGACGGCTCGCCCGGGCGGCTGGTGGTGCCGGCACGGGCGCCGGCGGGGGAGGGGCCGCTGGCGGGGATCCGGGTGCTCGTGCCGCGGACCAGGGACCGGCCCGGCATGCTCGCCCGGGACCTGCGCCACCAGGGCGCGCAGCCCGTCGAGACGGTGGTGTCGCGGCTCGCCCCGGTGCCCGACCCGCAGCCGCTGCTGGACGCGCTGCCCGGGGCGGACGCGCTGGTGCTCGCCGACGCCGACGAGGTCGCGGCCGTGGTCTCGCTGCTGCGCGCCGCCGGGCGCGACGTGCGGGCGCTGGCCGGGCTCACCCTGGTCGCGGCTGCCGAGTCGGCGGCGGCGGCGCTGGAGGCGCTGGGCCTGGCCACCGTCCGCTCGTCGGCGGCGGTCCGGGTCGCCCACGTCACCGTCACCGAGATCCCGGTCCCCGGCCTGCGGGTCGCCGTGTGCGCGACGGCGGCGCCGCCGATGGGCGTGCGGACGGTCCGCCGGGTCACCCTGGCGACCGACGTCCCGGCCGAGCCGGACCCGGCGGTCGCCCAGGGCCTGGCCGACGGCGGCCTGCACGTGGTCGCCTTCGCGTCGTCGACGGCGGTCCGGATGACCGCCGAGCTCTACGGCCCGCTGCCGGCGCGACTGCTGGTGGCCGCGATGGGCCGGCGCACCGCCGAGGCCTGCGGGCGCGTGGGCATCCGGGTCGACCAGGTCGCGGCCGAGCCCGGCATCGCCGGCCTGGTGGCCGCCGTCTGCCGGGCCGTCGCCACCGCCTGGCCGGACGGCACCGGCCCGCGGTCGGCGAACGGCCAGCCCTAGCCGGCCGGCGCGGCGTCAGGCCGGCCCCGGCCGGCTGTCCCCGCTGGGCTGGGCGGCCGGGCCGGGGTGCTCGGCGGCGAGGCGTTCGCTGACCCGGTCGCGCACCGCCGCGACCACGCCGGGGTGCAGGCCGAGCGGCTCGGTCAGCGTCCACGTGGTGCCGGGGTGGCGGGCCTGGGCCGCGGCCAGCGCCGCCGGGATGTCCCGGGCGGTGTGCGTGCCGGCGAACAGGAAGAACGGGTGCGCGATGATCTCCGTGCAGCCGGCGGCCACCAGCTCGGTGTAGCCGTCCGCGATGTCGGGGCGCGCCACGTCCAGGAACGCCGGCGCGACCCTGTCCCAGGCTGGCCGGGCCGCGCGCTCGGCCGGCGCCGGCTGGGCCGCCAGCGCCGCGGCGAGCGCCCGCACGGTCGCGTTGGCCTCCGCCCGCCGCGAGCCGTGCCCGATGACCAGCAGCCCTCTCACCTGCGCGCCCTCGCCATGCCGGCGCCTGCCCCAGCCGCGCGGATCATGCGGGCGGCGGGGCGCCGTCGTCCGAGCTGTGGCCGGGGAAGACCTTCGCCGACGGGTCGACGACCGGGGCGGCGTTGTTGACCGCCGTGGCCACCTCGCCGAACCCGGTGGCGATCAGGCGCACCTTGCCCGGGTACTCGGTGATGTCGCCGGCGGCGAAGATCCGCTCGACCCCGGTGAACATCGTGGTGTCGACCACGATGTGCCGCTTGTCGATGTTCAGGCCCCAGCGGGTGAGCGGGCCGAGGTCGGCGGTGAAGCCGAGCGCCGCGACGACGGCCTGCGCCTGCCGGACGTGGCGCTCCTTTGTCCTGGTGTTGACCAGCTCGACCTTCTCCACCCACTCGTCGCCGCTGATCGAGGCCACCTCGGTGAACGTGAGCACCTCGGTGGAGCCGGCGAGCACCCGGTCGACGGTGTGCTGGTGGGCGCGGAACCGGTCCCGGCGGTGCACCAGGGTCACCGAGCGGGCGATCGGCTCCAGCGCCAGCGCCCAGTCGAACGCGCTGTCGCCACCGCCGACCACCACGACGTCCAGGTCGCGGTAGTCCTCCAGCCGGGGCACGAAGTAGACCAGGCCACGGCCCAGGTGCTGGGTGCCGGCCGGCAGCGGGCGCGGCGTGAACGTGCCGAGGCCACCGGTGATCACCACGACCTTCGCCCGGACGCGCAGGCCCTGGGCGCTGGTCACCACCACGGCGTCCGGCTCGTGCTCGAGCTCGACCGCCTGGTGGCCGAGCAGGTAGGTGGGGTTGAACGGGGCCGCCTGGGCCACCAGGCTCTCGATCAGCTCACGGCCGCGCACCGCAGGGAAGCCGGCGACGTCGTAGATCACCTTTTCCGGGTACATCGCGGTGACCTGGCCGCCCGGCTCGGGGAGCGAGTCCATGAGCGCCACGGACATGCCGCGGAACCCCGCGTAGTACGCGCCGAACAGCCCGGCCGGCCCTGCACCGATGATCAGCATGTCCACCGCGCGGGTCTGCGTGGACCCGGCGGCGCCCCCGGCCGCTACGGACGTGTCAGTCACTTGGTCTCCCCATCCGCCCCGCGGCCTGGGCCGCTGTGGCGTCGCCCGTCAACAGTCCTCGGGCCCTTCATACTGCCCGACGGCGGACCGACACGCCCGATCCACGACCATCGCGGCTGGTCGCGGCGCCGCCCGCCCGGCCGCGCGCGGGGGCTGTCCGCCCGTGGAGCGGGATCGTCCTACATCCGCCCCGCGGTTACGACCCGTCGGCCCAGGGGGAACGTTCCCCTCCGCCTGGCGGGGATGTCCGTCGCCCGCCAGGTGGGGGTCTGCGCCGTCCGCCCTGGCGGCAATGTCCGCCGTCCGCCCTGGCGGGAATGTCCGTCCGCCATGGCGGGAATGTCCGTCCGTCCTGGCGGGAATGTCCGTCCGTCCTGGCGGGAATGTCACGGTCAGAACTTGGACAAGTCCGGCAGTGGGCGCCCGCCAGCGGCTACCGTCGGCACGACCAGGAGTTGTGGGCTCCGGCCCGCCCGCCGTGGGGGCGCTGGCCGCCGCGGCCCGCCCGGCCGCCACCGGTGGGGCGGAGATCACACTGTGATCTGGGATGGGTACCGTGGGTGGGGCGACGATCGGGGTGGCAGTGTCGGACCAGTCGGTGTGGACGGATCGGCCCAGCGCGGGGCCGCCGCTGCCCGGTGAGCCCCTGCGCCGGACCGACCCCCGGATGATCGGCCGTTACGAGCTGCTCCGGCGGCTCGGCTCCGGCGGGATGGGCGCCGTCTATCTGGGCCGCGACCCGAGCGGCCGCCGTGTCGCGATCAAGGTCATCCGCGCCGAGCTGGCCGACGACCCGGAGTTCCGGGCCCGGTTCGCCGACGAGGTGGCCGCCGTCCAGCGGGTCGAACGGGAGTTCGCCTTCTGCACCGCCGAGGTGCTCGACGCCGACCCGCACGCCCGCCGGCCGTACATGGTGACCGAGTTCATCGACGGCAAGCGGCTGGACGAGGTGGTCGAGGAGGGCGGCCCGCTCGGCCGGTCCACCCTGCAGGGCGTGGCGGTCGGGGTCGCCTCCGCGCTGACCGCGATCCACCGGGCCGGGATCGTCCACCGCGACCTCAAGCCCAGCAACGTCATGCTGTCCTACTCCGGGCCGCGCGTGATCGACTTCGGGATCGCCCGCGCGCTCGACGCGGTCGCCGGCCGCACCCGGTCGGGCATCGTGCTCGGCTCGCTCGGCTGGATGGCGCCGGAGCAGATGGAGGGCGACCCGGTCGGACCGGCCACCGACGTCTTCGCCTGGGGCCTGCTGATCGGCTACGCGGCGACCGGCTCCCACCCGTATGGCGACGGCACCTACCAGGAGGTCGCCGAGCGGGTGCTCACCGGCCGGCCGGACCTCAGCAGCGTGCCCGCGGACCTGCGCCCGCTGATCGAGGCGACGCTCGGCCGCGACCCGCGGCTGCGGCCGTCGGCCGAGCAGATCCTGCAGGCGCTGCTCGGCGAGCGGGCCGGGCGGTCCAGCCTGAGCGCCGCCGCCAGCCAGCTGCTCGACGGCACCTGGCCGGGCAGCGGTCGCAACCCGCTGGACCCGACCAGGCGGGCCGAGCTCGACCCGACCAGGCGGGCCGACCCGATGCCGCGCGGCGGCGGTCACGGCGGCTACGGGGACGCGAGCCCGCGCTCGTCCCATGACCGCTACGGCTCCGCCAGCCGCGGCGCCGACCCCTACGGCGCCGGCGGGCGCGGTTCCGCGGACTCCCGGCGGGGCGGCTACGGGTCCCCCGACCGCTACCCGGCCCCTGCCGGTTCGAACGACCGCTACGCGGCCCCTGCCGGTCCGAACGACCGTTACGCCGACCCGTGGCCCGCGCCACCGGCCCGCCGGTCGGCCTCGGGCTACCCGGCGGGTGGCGCCGCGCCGGCCGGCCCGCCGCCCCGGGAGCAGCGCCGTCGCCAGCAGGGCTACATCCGCTACGAGGAGC
>JADGHD010000157.1 GCA_019689615.1 Frankia sp.
GGGGGGGGGGGGGGGGGGGGGGGCGCGCCGGGGCCCGCGCGGGGGGGGCGCGGGCGGGCCGGGCGCTGCGGCCGGAACGGGCCGGAGCCCGGGTCGATCTGGGCGGCCACCTCGTGCCCGTCCGGGTCGCTGACCACCAGCGCCGCGTCGTCCGGCACCGAGCGCCTCACCATCGCCAGCGCCACCGGGCCCAGCTCCGCGTGCATCCGCGAGGTGCCGACGTAGCCGACCTGCCGGCCGGCGGCGGTCACCGGCGAGCCCGGCGCCGCGAGCGCCCCGTCCAGGTGCAGCCGGACCAGCCGGCGCGGCGGCCGGCCCAGGTTGTGCACCCGGGCGACCGTCTCCTGGCCGCGGTAGCAGCCCTTGTCCAGGTGCACCGCGTCGGCCAGCCAGGACGTCTCGTGCGGGATCGTCCGGTGGTCGCTGTCCACGCCGAGCCGCGCGCGCCCGTCGGCGATCCTGGCCGCCTCGAACGCGTCCACCCCGCCCGGCGTGATCCCCGCGGCCAGCAGCCGCTCGGCAAGGCTGACCAGCTCGGACCGCTCGACCAGCAGGTCGACGCCGTACGGCAGCCGGCGGGCGAGCACGCCGGGCCCGAACCGCGCCAGCGGGTAGCGCCCGCCTTCCGCGCCGGTCCCGCCGCGGGCCGCCAGCTCCGCCGCGGAGACGGGCTCGGCCAACCAGTGCGCCGGCACGTCGCCGCCGGCCGCCTCGTCGCCGAGGGCGCCGGCGAGCAGCTCGGCCGCCCGCGGGCCCAGCAGCGCCAGCACGGCCGTGCGGTCGGTGACGTCCGCCGGCTCGACCCGCAGCAGGAACCGCATCGACTCCAGGAAGGCCAGTAGCGCGCCCGCCCTGCCCGGCTCGACGTCCAGCCAGGTGGCCTCGCCGTCGTCGGCGACGAACAGGTGGTGCTCGACGTGCCCGTGCGGGGAGAGCAGCAGGGCCTCGGTGCCCCACATCGGCCGCAGCTCGCTCAGGTGCTGCGAGGCCAGGCTGTGCAGCCAGCCAAGCCGGTCCGGCCCGCCGACCCGGACCACGCCGCGGTGCGACCGGTCCACCAGCACCGCGTCGGTCTGGGCGCGGCGCTGCTCGCGCAGCGGGTCGCCGTAGTGCGCGGCTACCCCGGCGTCCGGCGGGGAGGCGGCGACGGCGCCCGGCAGGTCCAGCAGCGGCGAGCGGTAGCCGGAGTCCGTGCTCACGGCGGTGTCCCCGGTGGGGGTGGTGCTGGCAGCGCTCATGTCGGTAGTCAACCGCCGGCGCGGGCGGAACAGTCCGCGCACCGCCCGGCGAGCGCGACGTGGTCGACGTCCACGGTGAAGCCGAAGTCCGCGCGCAGCGCCTCGACGACGCCGGACAGCCGGTCCTGGGAGATCTCGCTGACCGTGCCGCAGCCGCCGCAGACCAGGTGGATGTGCCGGTCCGGCCCGGTCACGTGGTAGGTCGGCGCGCCGTGCCCGAGGTGGGCGTGCGACACCAGGTCCAGCTCTTCCAGCAGGTCGAGCGTGCGGTAGACGGTGGAGATGTTCACCGCGGACGCGGTGCGCCGGACCTCGTTGACGATCGCCTCGGGGGTGGCGTGCCCCAGCCGGGCGACCGCCTCCAGCACGAGCTGGCGCTGCGCCGTCAGCCGGTAGCCGTGCGCGCGCAGCCGTTCCTGCCACCCCTCCCGGTCGAACCGTGCGGTGTGCCGGTCGGTGCGCACGGCGTCGGTGGTGTCGGGAGCGGGCTGTCTGGGCTGGTCGGCAACCTGGGGCGGCAGCGGGCGTGCCGTCATGGTGAGCAGTGTATGACCGGCCACTCGCGGTGGTCCCATGCCGAAAAACCCGTTGCCGTCCGTCCGTCGACCCGCGTAGCGTCGGCGGTACACGGGAAGGGAGGTGGTCCAAAGTTGTGTAGTTCTTGGACTCGTGAGGTGACTGTCCGCTAGCCGGTCGCTCGTCCATCAGGCCGAGACACGGGAGCGATCCCGCGACCGGCCGGCGAGTACCAGGCAGCCACCCGGCCCCCGGGCGCCGTCCTCAGTCCAGACGGCCCGTGCCGCGCGCGAGCGTCGCACGTGACCAGCCCGGGGGCCGCGCTGCTTTCTGGGCCTTCCGCTCGTCTGCCCCGTTCTCGGGCGGCGAGGTGCGCCCCGCCACGTCCGCCGGGGCTGGCCGCCGCCGGGGGCGGACGGGCAGGATCTAGGCCATGCCGACCCTCGTCCTGCTCCGCCACGGCGAAAGCACCTGGAACCGCGAGAACCTGTTCACCGGCTGGGTGGACGTCGACCTGTCCGAGAAGGGGATCAAGGAGGCGACCCGCGGCGGCGAGCTGCTCCGGGAGTCCGGCGTCCTGCCCGACGTCGTGCACACCTCCGTCCTGACCCGGGCCATCCGCACCGCCTGGCTGGCGCTGGACGCCGCGGGCCGGCTGTGGATCCCGGTCCGCCGCAGCTGGCGGCTCAACGAGCGGCACTACGGCGGCCTGCAGGGCCTGAACAAGGCCGACACCCTGCAGAAGTACGGCGAGGAGCAGTTCATGCTCTGGCGCCGGTCCTACGACGTGCCACCGCCGCCGATCGAGCCAGGCCAGCCGAGCGGCATCGACGAGCGCTACGCGAGCCTGGCTCCCGACCTGATCCCGGCGACCGAGTGCCTCAAGGACGTCGTCGCCCGGATGCTGCCCTACTGGTACGACGCGATCGTGCCCGACCTGCGCGCGGGGCTCACCGTGCTGGTCGCCGCGCACGGCAACTCGCTGCGGGCGCTGGTGAAGCACCTCGACGGGATCAGCGACGCCGACATCGCCAGACTCAACATCCCGACCGGCATCCCGCTGCGCTACGAGCTGGACGACGACCTGCGCGTCGTCAGCTCCGGCTACCTGGACCCGGACGCCGCGGAGCTGGCCGCCGCCGCCGTCGCGGCCCAGGGGAAGGCGAAGAGCTGACCCGTGCCGTCGCCGGCCTCCCCCTGGCCGCCGGTCAGGCGGCCGCGGGGAGGCACGCCGGCGTCGGGCCCACCGCCGGTTGGGCGCGTGCCCGTGCCGGGCCGGCCGCGCGGTGTCGTTGCCGCTCGGTCGCTACTTCTCGCCGGTGACCAGGTAGATGACCCGGCGGGCGACGGAGACGGAGTGGTCGGCGTAGCGCTCGTAGTAGCGGCCGCACAGCGTGATGTCGATCGCCGCCTCCATGCCGTGCGGCCACGGCCGCTCCAGCAGCACGTGGAACAGCCGCCGGTGCAGCGCGTCCATCGCGTCGTCGTCGGTCTCCAGCTCGGCGGCGAGATCGGTGTCCCGGCTGGCGATCACGCTGCCGGCCTTGGCCACGATCCGCTGCGCGACCTGGCCCATCTCCAGGACCGTCCCGTGCAGCTCCGGCGGCACCGCCCGGCCCGGGTAGCGGCGGCGGGCCACCTTGGCGACGTGCAGCGCCAGGTCGCCCATCCGCTCCAGGTCGGAGACGATGCGCATCGTGGTGATGATGGCCCGCGCGTCGGTCGCCACCGGAGCCTGCCGGGTGAGGACGTCGAAGGCCCGTTCCTCGATCTCGTTGCGCAGCAGGTCGACCGTCTCGTCGGCGCTGATCACCTGTTCGGCGAGCTGCAGGTCCGCATCGAGCAGCGCCGTTGTCGCCCGGGCCATGGCCGAGCCGACCAGGCTCGTCATCTCGACGAGGGACGCCTGGATGCCCTCGAGCTCCTCGTGGAAGGCCTCCCGCACCGGTGGACTCCTCTTCGTCACGGGGTGGATGTCATGGCCAGCCGGGCGAGCCGGCAGATCGGCGTGATCATCATATGAACCGCCGACTACAAGGTCCCCAAACCTGGGATGCGTCGACGATGCGGCCGGCCTGTCGCGCACCGGTAAACACCGACGATAGAGGGGATGAACTCCTGGCGACGAACCCCAGTGGAGACGTCTGTAGGGCGATGAATGGGCCGGCAGGCACCTAGCATTCGGCGCGTGGGTGACAAGTCGGGTGACGTCGTGACAAGGTTGCTACGCTACGCAGCGTCCGTTGACGTGCCCGTGATCGCCCGTTGGTACGGGGCCGGCGGCTCCCGGGCCCGCCGGGCGGGCAGCGCCCGCGCGGACCGGCTCACCGGGAGTCCTGGATGACCAGCCCGCCGACGACGGACGCCCAGCCGCCAGCGGCGGCCCCGGCGCCTGGCGAGCCGGCGCAGCCGCCGCCGGGCGGCGAGCCGGAGCCGTCGCTGACCGCCGACCAGCTGCGCCAGCTCGTCGGCGCGCTGCCGTCCGGGCTCGTGGTGCTCACAGCGGACGACCAGGTCGCGCTGGTCAACCCGGCGGCCCAGACGATGGGCGTGCTCTCGGCGGACCGCGAGCTGCCGGAGCCGGTCGCGGACCTCGTCCGGCGCACCCGAGAGGTCGGCACCGGGCTGGACGAGCAGCTGGAGCTGCCGCCGGTGCCGGAGCCCCCGCTGACCCGGCCGCGGCCCGACCAGGAGGGGCTCGCGGTGCGGGTGCGCACCCAGCCGCTCGGCTACTCCGGGCACATCGCGGTGATCCTCGACGACGTCACCGAGTCCCGCCGGGTGGAGGCGGTGCGCCGCGACTTCGTCGCCAACGTCAGCCACGAGCTCAAGACCCCGGTCGGCGCGCTGCACGTGCTCGCCGAGGCGGTGTCCGCGGCCAGCGAGGATCCGGTCGCCGTCCGCCGGTTCGCCGACCGGATGACCCGCGAGTCGGCCCGGCTCGCCCGGCTCGTCCAGGAGATCATCCATCTCTCCCGGCTGCAGGGCGCCGAGCCGTTGCCGGAGCCCAAGCCGGTCGCGGTGGCCGACGTCGTCAACGAGGCGGTCGACCGGACCCGGCTGGCCGCGCAGAGCCGTGGCATCTCGGTCGCGGTCATCGGGCGGACCGACATCGAGATGCTCGGCGATGAGGAGCAGCTGGTCACCGCCGTGGCCAACCTGCTGGACAACGCGATCAGCTACTCGCCGCGCGGCACGCGGGTGGTGGTCGGGGTGCGGCGGGCAGGCGACCGGGTGGAGATCTCGGTGGCCGACGAGGGGATCGGCATCGCCGAGAAGGACCTGGAACGGGTCTTCGAGCGGTTCTACCGGGCCGACCCGGCGCGTTCCCGGGAGACCGGCGGCACCGGGCTGGGCCTGGCAATCGTCAAGCACATCGTCACGAACCACGGCGGCTCGGTCCGCGTCTGGAGCGCGGAAGGCCGCGGCTCCACGTTCACCCTGCAGCTTCCGGCCCGCTGTGCCGAGAACGACCGGGAGGCCGGCCGTTCGGCTGACGGCGCGGGCGGCCAGGGTGATCATCGGGGCAGCGGCCCCGAGAGCCGCCCCGACCACGAGCCCCGGCCCGAGGACCGCAGCGGCCGCGACACCCACACAGACCACCCGCCCCCCGGTGCCGACGGCCGCCACGGCGGCCAGGACGGCCCGGGTCACCATGACATCCACGACATCCGCCATGACCACGACAGCCGTCGCGACCCGGCGGCGCGAGCGGAGACCCAGTGAACCGGTGACCGACCAGCGCCGGAGCGACATCTCCGGCGCACCGGCCCCGCGGGGCCGCCAGGCGCGCGAGCGCACCAACCGACAACCCTGCGACACCAGAACCACGGCCCGGCCCGGACGGGGGAGACTCCCCGGCCGGGATGGGCAGCGAAAGGGAGCGTGACCGGTGACCCGCCTGCTCGTGGTGGAGGACGAGGAGTCCTTCTCGGAGGCACTGTCCTTCATGTTGGAGCGCGAGGGATTCGACGTCGCGGTCGCGGCCGACGGGCACGCCGCGTTGTCGGACTTCGATCGGCACGGGGCCGACCTCGTGCTGCTCGACGTGATGCTGCCGGGCCTGTCCGGCACCGAGGTGTGCCGGGCGCTGCGGAAGAAGTCCTCGGTTCCGGTGATCATGCTCACCGCCCGGGACAGCGAGATCGACAAGGTGCTCGGCCTGGAGCTGGGCGCCGACGACTACGTGACCAAGCCGTTCTCCGCCCGCGAGCTGGTCGCCAGGATCCGCGCGGTGCTGCGGCGCCGGGCCGCCGTCCCGGACGAGGCCGAGCCGATGACGCTCGAGGCCGGCGGGGTCCGGATGGACGTGGAGCGGCACGTCGTGACCGTCAACGGCGAGCCGGTCGCGCTCCCGCTCAAGGAGTTCGAGCTGCTGGAGATGTTCCTGCGCAACATCGGCCGGGTACTGACCCGTGGCCAACTCATCGACCGGGTGTGGGGGTCGGACTACGTCGGGGACACCAAGACGCTCGACGTCCACGTCAAGCGGCTGCGGGCGAAGATCGAGGCCGAGCCCAGCAACCCTCGGCACCTGGTCACCGTTCGTGGCCTTGGTTACAAGTTCGAGCCCTGACGGCCGTTTCCGCCCGCTGACCGCCCCATCCCGCGAGCGTCCCTGTCATCGTGGACCGGTTGGCGTCGGCTGGCCGGACGACGGCGGTGCCAGCCACCTGACGTGACGGAGGGGGACGGGCGATGGGGCGCAGGTCGCCGTCCGGCCGGCGCGCGGGCACGGCGGCTGGCCTGTGGGCCGCCGTGGCCGGGTCGTCGCCGGGGGCAGCGGGTCGGGGGGGGGCGCCGGCACCGCCGCCGGCCCCGCGGGGGCCGGGCGCGGGCGCGGCGCCGCCAGCGCCCGGCGGGCCCGGCCCCGCTGGCGTGGTCCCGTTCCCGGCCCGCCCGCCGGCGGTCGCGCTGCCCGCGCGGCCGGCCCAGCCGATGCGGCTCGGCGTGATCGACATCGGCTCGAACACCGTGCACCTGCTGGTGGTGGACGCCCACCACGGCGGGGCGCCGCGGCCGGCGGCGAGCGTGCGGGTCCCGCTGCGGCTGGTGGAGCTGCTTGACGACGACGGCGCCCTGACGGCCCACGGCGAGCGGGCACTCATCGACTGCCTCGCCGACCTGCGCCGGCACGCCGACGAGCTGGG
This sequence comes from Frankia sp., assembly GCA_019689615.1. Lineage (GTDB taxonomy): Bacteria > Actinomycetota > Actinomycetes > Frankiales > Frankiaceae > Pseudofrankia. Next base: position 6,905 of record JADGHD010000157.1, read on the forward strand.
CGTCTACGACCTCGTGGCGTTCGCCACCTCCGCGCTGCGCGACGCCACCAACAGCGAGGAGGTCCTGGCGCGGGTGCGCGCCGGCAGCGGTGTGGCCGTCGAGGTGCTGCCCGGGGAGGACGAGGCCCGGCTGACCTTCCTCGCGGTCCGCCGCTGGTTCGGCTGGAGCGCCGGCCGGCTGCTCGCCCTCGACATCGGCGGCGGCTCGCTGGAGATCGGCGCCGGCATGGACGAGGAACCGGACGTGGTCGCCTCGCTCCCGCTGGGCGCGAGCCGGCTCACCCGGGACTGGCTGCGGGGCGACCCGCCGAGCCAGCGCGAGCTCGCCGAGCTGCGCCGCTACGTCCGGGCGCAGATCGCGCCGGTCGTCGGCACGCTCTACCACGTCGGCGAGCCGACCAGAGCGGTCGCGACCTCGAAGACGTTCCGTTCGCTGGCCAGGATCGCCGGGGCCGCCCCGTACAGCCGCGGCCCCTACGTGCGCCGGGTGCTGCGCCGCACCGACCTGGTCGACGTCGCCAGGCAGGTCTGCCGGATGCCGTCGGCGGAGCGCGCCTCGCTGCCGGGCGTCTCGGCGTCGCGGGCGCAGCAGCTGGCCGCCGGCGCGGTCGTCGCCGTCGAGGCGCTGGACCTGCTGTCGGTCGACGAGGTGGAGATCTGCCCGTGGGCGCTGCGTGAGGGCGTCATCCTGAGCCGGCTGGACACGTTCCTGATGGGCTGGCCGCTGGCACACGCGCAGTGACCAGCCGGAAGCCGAACGAGATCGTGATCACGTCGTCGCGGCTCGCCGGGCGGGTGCCCACGGATGGCCTAGCCTGGAAATGGGCCGGCGCCGGGCCCGCCGGCGGCCAACCCGGCCGCTGCGGGCGCGACGGGCCGGTCCCGTGGCCATGCCGCGGCCGGCCGGGTGCCGGTCGCCGGGATGCGGATGGGCCGGGGCGCGGGTTGACAGTGAACGGGCCGCGCGTCCCGCGGGCCCGGGCAGCCGGCAGTGGGCAGGGCAGCCGCGACGAGGAGGCCGCTGGACGACGGGCAGGAGCGCAGGTCGAAGCGGAAGAGGGTGTGCGGGTGAGGCTTGGGATCGGGCGGCCGGCGTCGGGGGGCGGGCAGCGGCGGTTCGCCGCGGCTGACGCGGCCGCGAACGGGCCGGACGGGCCAGCCGCGCCCCCCGAAGAACGCCCGGACGGGCTCGCCATGCCCTCCGAACGCCCGGACGGGCTCGTTTTGCCCTACGGCTCGGCCGCGCGCCAGGGCGAGGACGGCTCCGTCCAGCTCCCCAGCCCGTCGCGGCCGGCCCCAGCACCGTCCGCCACCGCGCCGACCGGCGCCGGCTCCCGCCCGGCGGAGCCCGGCCCGTCCCAGCCCGGCGCGGCCCGGCCAGGACCCGATGACCCGCTCGTTCCGGAGCCCGGCTCGCCCGACGGCGAGCTGACCGACGCCCCCGCGCTGGCGGACGCCGCTGACGGCGACGACTTCGGCCTGGTCGCGGTGCCGCCCCGGGCGATCGTCACCCCGCGCGAGGCCGCCGCCAGGGCCGGCCAGAACTGGGCAGCCGGGATCCCGGCGGCCAAGATCGCGCTGTCGACCGCCTCGACCTACCCGGAGTCGACGCCGGCCGCGTTCGAGATGGCGGCCCGGCTCGGGTACGACGGCGTCGAGATCATGGTCTGGACCGACCCGGTCAGCCAGGACGTCCAGGCGCTGCGCCGGCTGGTGGACTACCACGGCATCCCGGTGCTCGCGATCCACTCGCCCTGCCTGCTGCTCACCCAGCGGGTGTGGGGCACCGACCCGTGGGCGAAGCTGGTCCGGGCGCGGGCCGCCGCCGAGGCGCTGGGCGCGCAGACCGTCGTCGTGCACCCGCCGTTCCGCTGGCAGCGCGACTACGGCCGGGAGTTCGTCGCCGGCATCGAGCGGATGGCGCAGGAGACCGACGTGCGCTTCGCGGTGGAGAACATGTTCCCGCTGCGGGCGCGGGGCCGGCTGGTCTCGGCCTACCTGCCGAACTGGTCGCCGGTCGAGGACGGCTACCGCCACGTCACCCTCGACCTGTCGCACACCAGCGTGTCCCGCTCGGACGCGCTCGCGATGGCCGACGCCCTGGGCGACCGGCTGGCGCACGTCCACCTCGCCGACGGCACCGGCTCGGCCAAGGACGAGCACCTGGTCCCCGGCCGCGGCAACCAGCCATGCGGCGCGCTGCTGGAGCGGCTGGCCAGCAACGGGTTCGACGGGACGATCGTCGTGGAGATCAACACCCGGCGCGCCGAGTCCAGGGCCGACCGGGAGGCCGACCTCGCCGAGGCGCTCGCGTTCGCCCGGCTCAACCTCGCCGCCCCGGCGAGCCCCACCGCCCAGGCGGTCGGCCGGTCCCGCTGAGCCCCGATGCGCCCGGGCCGCGCCCCGGCGGCGCCCCCCCCCGCGGCCCGCGGGCGGCCG
>JADGHD010000158.1 GCA_019689615.1 Frankia sp.
ATTGCGGCCTGCGGGAAGACGGTCCCGAAGGGCCGTCGAACAGAGGGATTTAGCGCGTGGGCAGGGGCGGGGTCGAACCGCCGACCTTCCGCTTTTCAGGCGGACGCTCGTACCGACTGAGCTACCTGCCCAAGTGGTGCTGTCCGTGACCTGGTCGGAGACGGTCGGACGGACATTTTGTGCGCGGTCCCGACGGGATTCGAACCCGCGACCTCCGCCTTGACAGGGCGGCGTGAACTCCAGACTTCACCACGGGACCATGTCGATCATTCACATGTCGATCATTGAGTTGTGATGCGACGGCTTGGCCCCGGGGAGCGTCCATCGCGTCGAGGAGAAGCATACAGGACGGCGGACTGGGAGATGGGGGGCGGTCGGTCACGCGTCGGACCACATCTGGGCGACGGCGGGCGGGCGGCGGGATCTGGACGGCTGGCGCCGTCGGTTCCCGGCGTGGCGGGCGTCGCCGGGCTGTCGATGCCGGTGGCGCGCGATGGTGGCCCTGACTGCCTTCGGGGTGCTCTGCGTCACTACGGAGCGACGTTCCACGTGCTGACGAGTTGCCCAGCGGCCGGGTCGGTACGGACTGTGGCCGGAATCTCGTGGGCTGGCGACGCGGAGTGGTGGTGTGGGCTGGCCGCGGCGATATTCTACGGTGCGTAGAACTTCTACGTGTCGTAGAACTTAGGGCCTCCGATCTTCGCGTGCGGCCTGGGGAGGCGGCCGGACTGGCCGGCGGATGACGCTGGCGGCGCGGAGGGGTGGTGGCCCGGAGAGGACCCTGATGGTCCTGGCCAACGTGACGGCGGCCACGCTCGCCTCGGCCGACTCGGTGTCGCTCGGGCTCGCCCGCGGGCAGACCGCGTTCAGCCTGGCGTTCCACATCTGCTTCGCGGTCTTCGGCATCGGAATGCCGTGGTTTCTGATCTTCACGGAGTACCGGTGGCTGCGGACCCGGGACGAGGCCTGGCTCGCGCTCACCAAGAAGTGGTCCAAGGCGTTCGCGGTGCTGTTCGCCGTCGGAGCCGTGTCCGGGACGGTGCTGTCGTTCGAGCTCGGGCTGCTGTGGCCGGCGTTCATGGCCCGCTACGGCGGGGCGCTCGGGCTGTCGTTCACCGTGGAGGGCTTCGCGTTCTTCGCCGAAGCGATCTTCCTGGGGATGTACCTCTACGGCTGGAAGCGGCTCTCGCCGCGGGCGCACTGGCTGACGCTGTGGCCGATCGCGATCGCGGGAACGGTGTCGACGCTGTTCATCATCACGGCGAACGCCTGGATGAACGTGCCTACCGGGATCACCGAGGTCGACGGCAAGGTGGTGGCGGCCGAGCCGCTGGCGCCGCTGCTCAGCCCGGGTACGCCGGCGCAGGTCGTGCACATGCTGCTGGCCGCGCTGATGTGCACCGGTGGGGTGGTCGCCGCGGTCTACGCGGTTGGGATGCTGCGCGGCCGTCGCGACCGCTACCACCAGCTCGGCCTGCGGATCGGGCTGGCCGTGGTCCTCGCCTGCGCGCCGGCTCAGGCGGTCGTCGGTGACTGGGCCGCCCGGGTGGCCGCCGAGCACCAGCCGCTGAAGCTGGCCGCGATGGAGGGGCTGTACGAGACCCGCTCGCACGCGCCGCTGAGCATCGGCGGGATCTACGACGAGGAGACCGGCGAGCTGCGAGGCGCCATCGAGATCCCGAACCTGCTGTCGCTGCTCCAGGGCTTCGACGTCGACCACGTGGTGACCGGGCTGGACTCGGTGCCGCCGGACGAGCGGCCGGACGCGACGCTGGTGCACTCCTCGTTCACCGTCATGGTCGGCCTGGGCGTCGGTCTGATCGTGCTGTCCGCGCTGGTCGGCGGGGTGACGCTGTACCGGCGGCGGCGCGGTACCCGACCGGCGCTGCCCACCGGGCGGCCGTGGCTGGTCGCCGCCGTCGCCACCGGGCCCGCCGCGATGCTGGCCATGCTCACCGGCTGGGAGGTGACCGAGGGCGGCCGGCAGCCGTGGATCGTGCAGGGCCGGATGCGGGTGTCCGAGGCCGTGACCACCACCGACGGGATCGGCTGGATCTTCGCCGGGACCCTCGTGCTCTACCTGGGCCTGGCCGTCGCGCTCATCCTCGTCCTGCGGCGGATGGCCACCGGCGGGCCAGGCCAGGCCGCGACGCCCGCGAGCCCCGAGCCGCTCACGCCCTACCCGCCGGACAACGGGGAGCCGCCACCCGGGCCCGAGCTCGGGCACGGGACCGGGACCGGGGCCAGCACCGACAGCCCCGCCGCTGAGCCTGCCCTGGCCGGGCGGCCCGCGGACGGTACGGGCACGGCACGGGAGGGCATCCGATGACGGCCGCGGACCTGCTCGTTGTGATCATGGTTGTCGGGCTGACGGCGTACGCGCTGTTGGGCGGCGCGGACTTCGGCGGCGGGCTGTGGGACCTGCTCGCGCGTGGCCGGGACGCGGCCGGGCAGCGGGAGCTGATCTCCGCCTCGCTTGGGCCGGTGTGGGAGGCGAACCACGTCTGGCTGGTCTTCGTGATCGTCGCGCTGTTCAGCGGGTTCCCGGACGCGTTCGGCGTGGTCGGGACGACGCTGATGGTCCCGCTCGTCGGCGCGCTGCTGGGGATCGTGCTGCGCGGCGCTGCCTACGTGTACCGGGCGTACGGGGCTGGCGCGGCCGGGCCGGCGGCGCTGTGGGGGCGGCTGTTCGCGGGGGCCTCGGTGCTCGCCCCGTTCTCGCTCGGGGTGGCCGGCGCGGCGCTGGCCACCGGCGACCTGGCCGGTGACGCCCCGTTCGCGCCGCTGACCAGCGCGTTCGGCATCGTCGGCGGGCTGTTCACGGTGGCGGTGACGGCCTTCCTCGCCGCGGTCTACCTGTGCCGGGACGCGGCCGCCGCGCCAGCGACCCGCCACCTGGTGCCGGGGCTGCGCCGGCGTGCCCTGGCCGCGGCGGTGGTGGCCGGCGTGCTGGCCATGGCGCTGCTTCCGCTGCTGTGGGAGCAGGCGCCGACGGTGGCCGACCGGTTCGCGCAGCGGTCGATCCCCCTGGTCGCCCTGTCCGCCGTCGGCGGGCTGGGCGCGATCTGGCTGGTCTGGCGCGGGCGGTTCACGTTGGCCCGCCTCGCCGCCGGGCTCGCGGTGGGCGGCGTGCTGTGGGGCTGGGCCGTGGCCCAGTACCCGGACATCGTCGTCGGTCACGCGACCGTGGACTCCGCCGCGGCGCCGACGGCGAACATCCAGGCGATGCTGATCGCCATCGCCATCGGCATGGTGTTCCTCGTGCCGGCCCTGTTCGCCCTCTACCGGATGTTCTCCCGCCCCGAGCCCGGCCACGACCAGCCGGCCCGTGCCGGCCACGCCGGCTAGGACGTCTGCCTGGATCGTGTGTCGATGCGGCCCCTGGGCGTCGCTCCGTGCGGCGCAGGACCGTCGGACGCGCCCAGGGGCGCAGTCGTGGCCATACGCGCGTGCGGTCGGTGGGCACCACGCATGCCCGCCGGGCGCCCGGGCTCGGCAGCGGCGGGACGAGGTCTCGGCCTGGCCGCCGACATGGGGGGATGGCGCGGCCCGGCCGGCGATCGCGCCATTTCCCAGTGCCGGCGGGCCACGCCATCCCCTCCTGTGAGCATGCCGTCGCCGGCGTACCTTCCCCGCGCCGCCCGCGCGTACCGCTTAGGCGACCCCGAGCAGGTGCTCAAGGGCCAGCTGGTCGAGGCGCTCGATGTTGACCGCCCGGGCGCCGGCGGCGTCGGCGTCGAAGTCCTCGTACGCGGAGCGGTCGGCGAGCAGGTCGGCGAGGGTCTCGTCGGGGGCGAGGGTCGACTGGGCCAGCTCGGGGACGCCGGCCGCGGCGAGGGCCTCCTGGACCCGCGGGTCGGCGCGGAACGCCTTCGCCTTCTCCCGCAGGATCAGATAGGTCCGCATGCAGGCGGCGGCCGACACCCAGACCCCGTCGACGTTCTCGACTCGCGGCGGCTTGAAGTCGAAGTGCCGTGGGCCCTCGTAGCCGGCGGTCTCAAGCAGGTCGACCAGGAAGAACGCGCTCTTCACGTCCGCGGCCCCGAACCGCAGGTCCTGGTCGTACTTGAGGCCGTGCTGCCCGTTGAGGTCGATGTGGAACAGCTTGCCCGCCCACAGGGCTTGCGCGTAGCCGTGCACCACGTTCAGCCCGGCCATCGTCTCGTGGCCGACTTCCGGGTTGAGCCCGACCATCTCCGGATACTCGAGCTGGTTGATGAAGGCCAGCGCGTGGCCGATGGTGGGCAGGAGGATGTCGCCACGAGGCTCGTTCGGCTTCGGCTCCAGGGCGAACTTGATGTCGTAGCCGCGCTCCCGCACATAAACGCAGAGCAGGTCGATGGCTTCCTTCAGCCGGTCGAGCGCCGCCCGCGGGTCCTTCGCCGCGTCGCTCTCGGCGCCCTCCCGGCCGCCCCAGCACACGTAGGTCTTCGCGCCGAACTCCGCCGCGAGGTCGATGTTGCGCATCGTCTTGCGCAGCGCGAACCGCCGCACGCTCCGGTCGTTCGCGGTGAACGCGCCCTCCTTGAAGACCGGATGGAAGAACAGGTTGGTCGTCACCATCGGGACGATCAGCCCGGTCTCGTCGAGCGCGGCCCGGAACCGCTTGACGCAGCGCTCGCGCTCGGCGTTGTCGGCCCCGAACGGGATCAGGTCGTCGTCGTGGAACGTCACGCCGTAGGCGCCGAGTTCCGCCAGCCGGTGGACGGTCTCCACCGGGTCGAGCGCCGGGCGGGACACCTCGCCGAACGGGTCACGGCCCTGCCAGCCGACCGTCCACAGGCCGAAGCTGAACTTGTCCGCCTTGGTTGGAGTCAGCGGATCGCTGGTCATGAGGCCACCTCGCGGCTAGTTTGGTGCAGGCAGCAACAAATTAGGCAGGTGGAAGCTGGTATGCAACCCTCGGCGGCGGATCGAGACGACTTCCCGTCGGACGGTAGTGATCCACAGCACGTCGTTGAGCAGGTAGATTGGTGGTTTTCTCCTAGTCCTGTCACGTCCGCCCGGTCCGTCGGCCGGCGGGTCGATGGCCGGCGGCGTCGCCGCCGGTGTGCCTGCCACCGGTGCGCGCGCCGACGGGCGGGCCGGTCATGACGACGCTCGTCGCCGGCGTTGACTCCTCCACCCAGTCGACGAAGATCGTTGTCTGTGACGCGGCGGACGGGACGGTGGTCCGCGCCGGCAGCGCGCCCCATCCCGACGGCACCGAGGTCGACCCGGCCGCGTGGTGGGAGGCGCTGCGGGCGGCCGCGGCCGGCGGCCTGCTGGACGGGGTCGAGGCGCTGGCGGTGGCCGGCCAGCAGCACGGCATGGTCGCCCTGGACGGCGCCGGCCAGCCGGTGCGCCCAGCGCTGCTGTGGAACGACGTCCGCTCGGCCGACGCCGCCGACGAGCTGGTCGCCGAGCTCGGCGCCGACACCTGGGCCACCGTCACCGGCAGCGTGCCGACGGCCAGCTTCACCGTCACCAAGCTGCGCTGGCTGGCCACCAACGAGCCGGCGAACGCGGCCAGGACCCGCGCGGTGCTGCTCCCGCACGACTGGCTGACCTGGCGGCTCGCCGGCGGCCTCGACAACCCGGGCGGCTGGCCGGAGATGACCACCGACCGCGGCGACGCCTCCGGCACCGGCTACTGGTCCCCGGCGAGCGGGGAGTACCAGCCCGACCTGCTCAAGGCGGCGCTCGGCGAGCACGCCGAGCACGTGGCCCTGCCGCGGGTGGCCGGGCCAGCCGAGGCCGTCGGGCGCGCGGCCGTGCTCGCCCCCGGCGCGCTGCTGGCCCCGGGCACCGGGGACAACATGGCCGCCGCGCTCGGGGTGGGCCCGGGCCCGGGCGACGTGATCGTCTCCGTCGGCACCAGCGGCACGATCTTCGCGGTCTGCGAGCGCTCGACGCACGACCCGCAGGGGCTGGTCGCCGGCTTCGCCGACGCCACCGGGCGGTTCCTGCCGCTGGTGTGCACCCTCAACGCCGCCCGCGTGCTGGGCTCGGTCGCCGGGCTGCTCGGCGTGTCGCCGGCCGAGTTCGACGCGCTCGCGCTGGCCGGGAGCCCAGGGGCCGGCGGGATGAGCCTGCTGCCGTACTTCGACGGGGAGCGCACCCCGAACCTGCCGCGGGCCCGCGGGGTGCTCGCCGGGATCACCCGCGCGGCGCTGACCAGGGAGAACCTGGCGAGGGCCGCGATCGAGGGGGTGCTGTGCGGGCTGGCCGACGGCATGGACGCGCTGCGCCGGCACGGGGTCGAGGCCCGCCGGGTCCTGCTGGTCGGCGGTGGCGCCCGCTCGACGGCGCTGCGCCGGCTCGCGCCGGCGATCCTGGGGCTCCCGGTGGCGATGCCCGACCCGGACATCCAGTGGGTGGCCCGGGGCGCGGCCCGCCAGGCGGCATGGGTGCTCTCCGGTGCCCCCGAGCCACCGGACTGGCCGATCGCCACGGACCTGGCCGCGGCCGAGCCCGACCCGGCCACCCGGGCCGCCTACGCCGCCGTGCTCGACGACGTGCTGCCCCTGCTGCGCCGGCCGGCGCCCGGCCGCTGATGTACCGACGCCTGCCCGGCCGCCGACGGCCCAGCCCAGCCCGCGCCCTGCCCCGGCCGGGCGCGCCCGTGGTCAGCCGGCGGCTGACGGCAGGAGGGATGGCGGGGTCAGTCGGCGGCTGACGGGAGTGACATCGCGACCCCGAGGGGGTCGTCCAGCAGGCGGGCGAACGCCAGCTCGGCCGCGCCGAACAGCGGGGAGTCCACGCCGAGCGCGGACGGGACCAGCTCGACGTGCTCGCGCGAGACCGTCAGCCCGCCGGCGCCCATCCGGCTGACGACGTCGCGGTGCACCATCGGCAGCAGCTCGCGCAGGTCGCCGCCGAAGATCACCAGCTCGGGGTTGAAGATGTTGACCAGGTTGCCCACGCCGACCGCGAGCCACCGGCTGACCTCGTAGAGCGCCGACCTGGCCAGTTCGTCCCCGGCCAGCGCGTCGCTGACCAGCGAGCGCACGGTCGTCCCGTCGCCGGGGGTGCGCCCGGCCGCCCGCACGATCGCGTCGATGCCGACCTCGGTCTCCCAGCAGCCGCGGGCGCCGCACCGGCAGCGCTGCCCGGTCGGGTTCACGATCATGTGGCCGACCTCGCCGGCGTACCCGCCGTGGCCGCGCAGTGGCCGGCCGCCGCAGATCACCCCGGCGCCCAGGCCCACGTTGCCGGACAGGTAGACGACGTCCTCGTGGCCGCGGGCCACGCCGCGGGTGTGCTCGGCCAGCGCCCCGAGGTCGGCGTCGTTGGCGACCAGCACCGACTCCCGCTCGAACGGCCGGCGCGGCAGTGCCCGCTCGAGCTCGAGCGCCAGCGTGTCGCCGAACGGGCGCTCCTCCCAGCCCAGGTTCGGGGCGAACCGGACGAAGCCGTCGGCGTCGCGGACCACCGCCGGGATGGCCACGCCGACCCCGACCAGCCGGGTGTCTTCGGGCAGGCTCTCGGTCAGCAGCCGGGCCGTGCCCCGAAGCAGCCCGATCACCTCGTCGAACCCGCGGTGGCCGTCCGGCAGCGGGACCGTCTCCCTGGCCAGCAGGATGCCGCCGAGCCCGACCCGGGCCGCGTCGATCCGGTCGACCCGCAGGTCGAAGGCGAGCGCCTGGTAGCGCTCGATCTCCGGGACCACCACCAGCGACGGCCGGCCGGCCCCCGACCGGACGCCGGGCGTCTCCTCCCTGATCAGCCCAGCCGCCGCGAGGTCCGCGGCCAGCGCGCCGATGGTGCTGCGGTTCAGGCCGATCTGTGCCGTCAGCGTCGCCCGCTGCGTCGGGCCCTCGAGGTGCACGTAGCGCAGCAGCAGGCTCAGGTTGTGGCGGCGCAGCTCATCCTGCTTGATCCCGGACACCTGCGGCGGGGGGCTGGGCAAGGGCATCACCGTCCCAGTCTGCGAAGGAGGTAGTGGCAACTAGTAGCCATACGGACGCACTACGTGTCACACTGGAAGATGTGACTCAAACCACTTGCGTGATACGAGTCATGCCAATATGTTGTGCCGAACAACATAGCACCCGCGTTGTGGGCAGCCACGGCAAAGGAAGGGGCCATGTCCATGCGAGCGGTTGGGTCCAGAAGCAAGCGAGTACGGGGCTTACGAGTCGCGGCGGTCGGTGCCTGCCTCGCGATCGTCGCCGCTGGTTGTGGTGACGACGGGGACGACGGCGGCAGTGGTGGCGGCAGCGGCAGCGGCGGCCAGACCAGCTCGGTCGGCAAGATCGGCGTGATCCTGCCGGACTCGAAGTCGTCCGACCGCTGGGAGACCGCGGACCGGCCCTTGCTGGAGGCGGCGTTCCAGGCGGCTGGCGTCGAGTACGACATCCAGAACGCGGATGGCGACGCCACCCAGATGCAGACGATCGCCGACCAGATGATCACGTCTGGCGTGACCGTCCTGCTGATCACGAACCTCGACTCCGGGTCCGGCGCGGCCATCCAGGAGCGGGCCAAGGCGCAGGGCGTCGCGACGATCGACTACGACCGGCTCACCCTCGGCGGCTCGGCCGAGTACTACGTCAGCTTCGACAACGTGCGCGTCGGCGAGCTGCAGGGCGAGGGCCTGGTCAAGTGCATCGACGAGATGGGCTTGGAGAAGCCGATCGTCGCCGAGCTGAACGGCTCTCCGACCGACAACAACGCCACCCTGTTCAAGCAGGGCTACGACTCGGTGCTGGACCCGTTGTACGCGGACGGCACCCTGGTCAAGGGCCCGGACCAGTCGGTGCCGCAGTGGGACAACCAGCAGGCCGGCACGATCTTCGAGCAGATGCTGACCCAGGAGCCGAACATCCGCGCCGTGCTGGCCGCCAATGACGGCCTCGGCGGTGCCGCGATCGCGGTCCTGGAGCGTCAGGGCCTCGCCGGCCAGGTGCCGGTGACCGGCCAGGACGCCACGGTCGAGGCGCTGCAGGAGATCCTCGCGGGTAACCAGTGCATGACGGTCTACAAGGCGATCAAGAAGGAGGCCGACGCCGCGGCCGAGCTCGCGATCGCCCTGGCCAAGGGCGAGCCGGCCGACACGCCGGACACCGTGCACGACCCCGAGGGCAACCGGGACGTCCCGTCGGTTCTGCTCGAGCCGGTCGCGATCTACAAGGACAACGTCGGTGACGTGATCGATGACGGCTACGTGACCAGGGACCAGGTCTGCACCGGTGAGTTCGCCGCCCTGTGTGACCAGGCTGGCATCTGAGCCAGGCCGGTCGTCACCGGCCGGCTGACCGGCTGGTGACGACCGGCGGCGGCCACCGCTGACCCGAACGGTGCCCGCGCGCGGGGTCATCCCCCCCCGCGG
>JADGHD010000159.1 GCA_019689615.1 Frankia sp.
CGTCTGATGTTTATAAGAGACTGGGGCTGGCCGGCCGGCGCCGGCGCCGCGGCCCGTCGTCGACCACCCGCCGGTCGGTGGCGCCAGTCGACCCGTCCGGCAGGACTGGCGACCGGCGCTGGAGGCGGCGCGGGCGGCCCTGGCCGCGGGAGCCCCGATCGCCGCGAGCGACCGGCTGTCGCTGGCCGCGGAGCTGGCCGGCAGCGTCGACGTCCCGCCGATCCGCGAGCTCGGCCGGCAGATCGAGGCCGCGATCCAGCAGGCCGGCCAGCGCTGGAGCCGGCTGGTCGCCGCGATCGAGGCCGACCGCTATCTCCTGGCCCGCCAGCTCGCCGGCGAACTGGCCACCTCCGGCAGGGACGTGCCCGGCCCCGAGGGGCGGGACCTGGCCACGGTGACCGCCACGATCGAGGAGCGCTGCCGGGCCGCGGCGGACCTGCTCGCCTCGGCGCGCAACGCCCCGCCGGCCGAGCGCGCCGGGCTCGCCCTCGCGGTGCTCGACCTGGTCGCCGACTACGAGGAGGCGCAGGCGCTGCTCGCCGCCAGCGTCACCCCGCCCGGCCCGGTCACCGTCGCCCGCGGCGCCGGCGCCGTCGAGGTGAGCTGGGTGCCGTCGCCGACCCCCGGGGTGCGCTACCGCGTGCTGCGGATCGGCCCGGACGGCACCACCCGCGCGGTCGGCGTGACCGGCGAGACCAGGATCGACGACGGCGGCGTGCCCAGCAGTGCCGAGCTGCCCAGCTACGAGGTCCGCGCCGGGGTCGGCAACTTCTGGTCCCAGCCGGCGGTCTGGCCGCAGCCCCAGCCGGCTCCGCAGCTGCGGCCGGAGCCGGCGCCGGCCGGTGCCACGGGTGCCGTCGTCGGCGGCGGTCCCGGGCCGGCCGCCGCGCCGGTGGCCGCCGGCTCCGCTGGCGCGTCCGCCGCCCCGTCCGACGCCGACGGCGAGGCGACCCGGGTGCTGGCCAGGACAGCCGCCGACGCGCTCGACCCGGCCGCCGACCTGGTCGTCGCCGGTGGGCTGCTGCGCTGGCGCTGGCCGGAGGGCTGCACCGAGGTGATGGTCGTCTGGCGCCCCGACGCCCCGCCGGTGGCCGCAGACGACCGGGCAGCCGAGTCCCGCAAGGTCACCAACGTCCGCTACGAGCTGGACGGCGGCTTCCGGCTGCCGGCCACGCGCCCGCTGCACGTCGCCGTCTTCACCTGCGTCCGCGACGCCGCCGGCCGCCTGGTCGTGGCCACGCTCGCCCCGCCGTCGGCCCGGCGCCACCTGTCCGCCCGCGAGCACCTCTGACCGTCGGCCGGGCGCGTGGCCTGGCCGGGCTGGCCGGCTCGGCGGCGTGGGACCGGGCGGCCGGGTCGCTGGCCTGGCCCTGGCACCTGGATGCGGTGGCCTGGCCCAGGTTGCCGCCGGCACCGGGCGGCGTCGGGGCGTCGGGCCGCGTGTGGTGACGGGAGGCCCACCGGCCGGACCCGAACCAAGAACAGGGTCGCGACCTCCGGGATCCGGCCGGTGGGGACGGAGACCGGGGGCTGACGGGGGCGGAGGCCCTCGGTCACCTGATGCCACGCGTCCGCGGCACCCCTGACGCCCGCCGGGGGTACGGCGGCGTCCATCCCGGTGTACCACGGTCCCCGCCGCGTTCACTCCCCGCGCGTCGGACGGGTGACCGGACGGGTAGGACGGTGCCGACACGCCCATCCTCGCGGTACTGCGCCCGGCGAGTCCGCTTCCTCGCTGATCGGCGCCCGCTACTGGCGTTCTGTCGGACCGGGCCGTCACGCTGGCGGACAGCGGCCGGGCGGCCCGGTTCCCGCGACGGCGTTCGGGCTACCGTGGACCGGCCGTCATGTACCGGGACATGGGAGGTTGTAGTGCGGGTGCAGGTGATCGCGCGGACCGAGTTCCTCCCGCCGGGCGACGTGCCGTGGGCGACCGACGCCGACGGCGGCCAGGCGCTCGCGGAGTTCGCCGGCAGGGCCTGCTACCAGAGCTGGAGCAAGCCGAACCCGGCCACCGCCACGAACGCCGGCTACCTGCGGCACATCCTCGAGGTCGGGCACCTGTCGGTGCTGGAGCACGGCACGGTCTCGCTCTACATCACCGGCGTCTCCCGAAGCCTCACCCACGAGCTGGTCCGCCACCGGCACTTCTCCTACAGCCAGCTCTCCCAGCGGTACGTGCCCGAGCGGGACGCCGAGATGGTCGAGCCGGACGTGATCGCCGGCGACCCGGAGCTGCACCGGCTGTTCCAGGAGGCGACGGCGGCCTCGCTGGCGGCGTACTCGAAGCTGCTCGAAGGGCTGGAGAAGAAGTTCGCCGACGTCGCCGCCCCGACCGCGCGGCGCAAGCAGGCCCGCCAGGCGGCCCGTTCGGTCCTGCCGAACGCCACCGAGACCCGCATCGTCGTCACCGGCAACTACCGCGCCTGGCGGCACTTCATCGCGATGCGGGCCACCGAGTCCGCGGACGTCGAGATCCGCCGCCTGGCCATCATGATCCTGCGGGAGCTGCAGGAGGTCGCCCCCAACGTCTTCGCCGACTTCCGCATCTCCACCCTCGACGACGGCACCGAGATCGCCTCCAGCCCACTGGTCAGCGAGGGATAGACGGCGGGCTGCCTTTCGGCGCAACGGGTCCTATGGGGGTAGAGCGGGTGGGCAGGACGTCCTGATGTCGGGGTTGCCGCGCCGGGTTCCGGGCGGCGGCGCGAGGATGTGAGATGACGAGGTGGGGCCGGATCCAGCGGCGAGGGGGAACCTCGGCCGCCTGGGTCCGGGCTAGGGGTAATCGCACGTCGCCCGCCGGACGCCGCAGGAGGAACAGCCGATGCCCGCTGCCCAGGACCCCATCCCCACGTCGACCATCGCCGATCGAGCACCTGGCCTGACCGAGCCCGTCGCCGGCAGGCCGGTCACCGACGAGGACGTCGCGCTGCTGGACGCGTACTGGCGGGCGGCGAACTACCTGTCGGTGGGACAGATCTACCTGCTCGACAACCCGCTGCTGACCGAGCCGCTGCGGCCGGAGCACGTCAAGCCGCGGCTGCTCGGGCACTGGGGGACCACCCCGGGACTGAACCTGGTCTACGCGCACCTCAACCGGGTCATCCGGGCGCGTGACCTGAACGTCATGTACATCATCGGGCCGGGCCACGGCGGCCCGGGCATCGTCGCGAACGCCTACCTCGAGGGCACGTACTCCGAGATCTACCCGAGCGTCGGCCAGGACGAGGCGGGCATGCGTCGCCTGTTCCGCCAGTTCTCGTTCCCCGGCGGCATCCCCAGCCATGTGGCGCCGGAGACGCCCGGCTCGATCCACGAGGGCGGGGAGCTCGGCTACGCGCTGGCGCACGCCTACGGGGCCGCGTTCGACAACCCGGACCTGGTCGTCGCGGCGATCGTCGGCGACGGCGAGGCGGAGACCGGGCCGCTGGCCGCGAGCTGGCACTCGAACAAGTTCCTCGACCCGGTCCGGGACGGCGCGGTGCTGCCGATCCTGCACCTCAACGGCTACAAGATCGCGCAGGCGACCGTGCTCGCCCGGATCCCCGAGGACGAGCTGGCCGCGCTGCTGCGGGGGTACGGCTATTCGCCGATCTTCGTGTCAGCCGAGCCCGCGGACGAGCCGGCCGACGTGCACCGCCGGGTGGCTGCCGCGTTCGACACCGCGTTCGACGAGATCGCCAGGATCCAGCAGGCCGCGCGGGCGGCAGCGGCCCTTGGTGGGGAGACGTTCGCCCGGCCGGCCTGGCCGATGATCGTGCTGCGCACCCCCAAGGGCTGGACCGGGCCCGGCACCGTCGACGGGAAGCCGGTCGAGGGGACCTGGCGGTCGCACCAGGTCCCGATCGCGGACGTGCGCGCCCGCCAGGACCGGCTCGCCCAGTTGGAGGCCTGGCTGCGTAGCTACCGGCCGGAGGAGCTGTTCGACGCCACCGGCCGGCTGCGCCCCGAACTGGCCGCGATCGCCCCGAAGGGGCAGCGGCGGATGAGCGCCAACCCGCACGCGAACGGCGGCGAGCTGCTGCGGGAGCTGGCGCTGCCCGACTTCCGCGAGTACGCGGTGAAGGTCGACGCCCCCGGCAAGACCTCCTCGTCGGCGACGACCGTGCTCGGTGCGCTGCTACGCGACGTCATCCGGGCCAACCCGACCAACTTCCGGCTGATGGGGCCGGATGAGACCGCCTCCAACCGGCTCGGCCACGTCTTCGAGACCACCGACCGGGTGTGGGAGGGCGAGCTGCTGCCGACCGACGAGCACCTCGCCCGGTCCGGCCGGGTGATGGAGGTGCTGTCGGAGCACCTGTGCCAGGGCTGGCTGGAGGGCTACCTGCTCACCGGCCGGCACGGCTTCTTCTCCTGCTACGAGGCGTTCATCCACATCGTCGACTCGATGGTCAACCAGCACGCGAAATGGCTGAAGGTCACCCGGGAAATCCCCTGGCGCCGGCCGATCGCGTCGCTGAACTACCTGCTCACCAGCCACGTCTGGCGGCAGGACCACAACGGCTTCTCCCACCAGGACCCGGGCTTCATCGACCACGTCGTGAACAAGAAGGCGGAAGTCGTCCGGGTCTACCTTCCGCCGGACACGAACTGCCTGCTCTCGGTCGCCGACCATTGCCTGCGCAGCCGGGACTACATCAACGTCGTCGTGGCCGGAAAGCAGCCGGCGCTGAACTACCTGACGATGGACGAGGCGATCGCCCACTGCACCCGCGGGATCGGGGTCTGGGAGTTCGCCAGCAACGACCAGGACGTCGGCGGCGACGGCGGTGGGCTGCCCGACGTCGTCCTGGCCTGCGCCGGCGACGTGCCGACGCTGGAGACGCTGGCCGCGGTCGACCTGCTCCGCCAGCACATCCCGTGGCTGCGGGTGCGGGTCGTCAACGTCGTCGACCTGATGGCGCTGCAGAGCGCGTCCGAGCACCCGCACGGCATCTCCGACGCCCGCTTCGACGCCATCTTCACCGCCGACCGGCCGATCATCTTCGCCTACCACGGCTACCCGTGGCTGATCCACCGGCTCACCTACCGCCGCACCAACCACGCCAACCTGCACGTCCGCGGCTACATCGAGGAAGGCACCACGACCACGCCGTTCGACATGGTGATGATGAACCGGCTGGACCGGTTCCACCTGGTCGCCGACGTGATCGACCGGGTGCCGTCGCTCGGCGCCCGCGCCGCGCACATCCGCCAGGCGATGATCGACGAGCGCCTGCGGGTCCGGGCCTACACCCGCGAGCACGGCGAGGACCCGCCGGAGATCCGCGACTGGGTCTGGCCGTACTGAGGCGGGCGCCGGTGGCGGACGGACAGGCCGGCACGCTGCACGTGCTGGTGGTGAACGCCGGCTCGGCGACGCTCAAGCTCGCCCTGCTGGGGCCGGGGGACGCCCTGCTCGGCGCGCGCGAGCTCGGCGCGCCGGCGGGGCGGGCCGACCTGGCCGAGGTCCGCGCCGCCATCGACGAGCTGCTCACCGCGGCCGGCGCGGCCCCGCCGCTGGCCGTCGGCCACCGGGTGGTGCACGGCGGCACCACGTTCACCGCGCCGGTGCTGCTCGACGACGACGTCCGCGCGCGCCTGGCCGAGCTGACCGCCCTCGCGCCGCTGCACCAGCCGGCGGCGCTGGCCGCGCTCGACGAGGTCCGCGCGGTGCTGCCGGAGGTGCCGCAGGTCGCCTGCTTCGACACGGCGTTCCACGCCACCCTGTCGCCGCAGGCCAGCACATATGCGATCCCGGCCGACTGGCGGGCCCGCTACGGCGCCCGCCGGTACGGCTTCCACGGCCTGTCCCACGCCTACGCCTCCCGGCGCGCCGCCGAGCTGGCGGGTGGGGCCGAGCGGGTGGTCACCTGCCACCTCGGCTCGGGCGCCTCGCTGGCCGCGGTGCTCGCCGGCCGCGCGGTCGACACCACCATGGGCTTCACCCCGCTGGAAGGCCTGGTCATGGCGACCCGCTCCGGCGACGTCGACCCGGGGCTGCTGCTGTGGCTGCAGACCGAGGCCGGCATGGACGCGCGGGAGCTGACCGACGCGCTGTTTCACCGGTCCGGCCTGGTGGCCCTGGCCGGCACCGCCGACATGCGGGCCGTCGTCGAGCGCGCCGCCCGGCGCGACGAGGCGGCCGCGCTCGCCCTCGCCGTCTACCTGCACCGGCTGCGTGCCGCCATCGCGGCGATGACGGCCGCGCTCGGCGGCCTCGACGCGCTGGTCTTCACCGGCGGCGTCGGCGAGCGCTCCGCCCAGGTCCGCTCCGCCGCCGCGGCGGGCCTGGCCTACCTCGGCGTCGTCCTGGACCCGGTCAGCAACGCCGAGCACCGCGGCGGCGACACCGACGTCACCGGCCCCGGCGCCGGCGTGCGCACCTTCGTCATCGCCGCCCGGGAGGACCTGGAGATCGCCCGCGGCGTCCGCGCCGTCCTCGCCGCCGGCTGACCGGCGCGCGCCCGGGGGCGCCTCAGACCTCGACGACCACCGGGACGATCATGGGGCGGCGGCGGTAGGTGTCGCTGACCCAGCGGCCGACGATCCGGCGGACCAGCTGCTGCAGGACGTTGACGTCGGTCATGCCCGAGCGCATCCCGTCGGCCAGGCCGTCGGCGATCATGGTGCGGACCGTGTCGAACGCGGCGCGGTCGTCGGAGAAGCCGCGGGCCGACATCTCGGGCCCGGCGACGACCTTGCCGGCGGCGGCGTCGACCACGACCGTGATCGTGATGAAGCCCTCCTCGCCGAGGATCCGCCGGTCCTTGAGGCTGGACTCGCCGACGTCGCCGACCGCGAGCCCGTCGACGTAGACATAGCCGCACGGCACCGCGCCGGTGATGCTGGCCTGGCCGTTCACCAGGTCGACGACCATGCCGTCCTCGGCGAGCACGATCCGCTCCGGCGGGACGCCGGTCAGCTCGGCGAGCGCGGCGTGCGCCCGCAGGTGCCGCCACTCGCCGTGAATCGGCATCATGTTCGACGGCCTGGTCGCGTTCAGCACGTAGAGCAGCTCGCCGGCCGGCGCGTGGCCGGAGGTGTGCACCATGGCGACGCCCTTGTGCACGACCTTGGCGCCCCACCGGGTGAGCCCGTTGATCACCCGGTAGACCGACTCCTCGTTGCCGGGGATCAGGCTGGAGGCGAGCACGACCGTGTCGCCGGGCTCGATCCGGATCGGGTGGTCGCGGTTGGCCATCCGGGACAGCGCCGACAGCGGCTCGCCCTGCGACCCGGTGGAGATCAGGCAGATGTTGCGGTCCGGCAGCGACTCGATGTCCCGCGCGTCGACGATCAGGCCGGGCGGCACCCGCAGCAGGCCGAGGTCGCGGGCGACGCCCATGTTGCGGACCATGGACCGGCCGATGAAGGCCACCGAGCGGCCGTGCGCCTCGGCGGCGTCGAGCACCTGCTGCACCCGGTGCACATGGCTGGCGAAGCAGGCGACGATGATCCGCTTCCCGGCCTCCCGGAACACGCTGTCGAGCACCGGGGCGATCTCCCGCTCCGACGCGACGAATCCGGGGACCTCCGCGTTCGTCGAGTCGGACAGGAGCAGGTCGATCCCCTCCCGGCCGAGCCGGGCGAACCCGCCGAGGTCGGTGAGCCGGCCGTCGAGCGGCAGCTGGTCCATCTTGAAGTCGCCGGTGTGCAGCACCAGGCCGGCCTCGGTGCGGATCGCGACGGCCACCGCGTCTGGGATCGAGTGGTTGACGGCGAAGAACTCGCAGTCGAACGGGCCGAAGGTGTGCCGCTGCTCCTCGGCGATCTGCATGGTCACCGGCCTGATCCGGTGCTCGGACAGCTTGGCGACCAGCAGCGCCAGCGTCAGCCGGGTGCCGACCAGCGGGATGTCGGGCCGCTCGCGCAGCAGGTAGGGGACCGCGCCGATGTGGTCCTCGTGCGCGTGGGTGAGGATCACCGCCTCGATGTCGTCGAGCCGGTCCCGGATCGCGGTGAAGTCGGGGAGGATCAGGTCGACGCCCGGCTGGTCGGTCTCCGGGAACAGCACGCCGCAGTCGACGATCAGCAGCCGGCCGGCGTGATCGAAGACCGTCATGTTCCGGCCGATCTCGCCGAGGCCGCCGAGCGGGATGATCCGCAGCCCGTCAGGCGGCAGCGGCGGCGGGGCCCCGAGCCCCGGGTGCGGATGGCTCATGGGGCTGCCGTGCCCGCCGCGGCGGAGGCTGACGCGTCCGCCGCCGGCGGCTCGAGGACGGCCGCGGCGAGGTCTAGCCGCAGCTGGGCGATCTCCGCCTCGGTCGCGTCCGTCAGGGGCGGGCGCACCGGCCCGCTGGGAAGGCCGCGCATGGCCAGGGCCGCCTTCGTGGTGATCACTCCTTGTGTCCGGAAGATGCCTCGGAAGATGGGCAGGAGCCCGTGGTGGCGCCGGCGGGCCTCGACCAGCCGGCCGGCGTCGAACGCGTCGATCATGGCCCGCATCGCTGGCGCCGCCACGTGCGCGACCACGCTGACCACGCCGACCGCGCCCACCGCCAGCAGCGGCAGGGTGGCCGAGTCGTCGCCGGAGTAGTAGGCGAGGTCGGTGTTGGCGATGACCCAGCTCGAGGCCTCGATGTCGCTCTTGGCGTCCTTCACCGCGACGATGCGCGGGTGCTCGGCCAGCGCGAGCAGCGTCTCGGTCTGGATCGGCACGCCCGTGCGGCCGGGGATGTCGTAGAGCATCACCGGCAGGCCGGTGGCGTCCGCGGTCGCGCGGAAGTGCGCGGCGAGCCCCGCCTGCGGCGGCTTGTTGTAGTAGGGCGTGACGACGAGCAGCCCGTCGGCGCCGGCCTTCTCGGCGGCCTGGGCCAGCTCGATGGTGTGCCGGGTGTCGTTCGTGCCGACGCCGGCGATCACGCTCGCCCGGTCGCCGACCGCGTCGATCACCGCCCGCAGCAGCTGGTCCTTCTCGGCGTCCGTGGTGGTCGGGGACTCGCCGGTGGTGCCGCTGACCACCAGGCCGTCACAGCCGGCGTCCACCAGATGGGTGGCGAGCGCCGCCGCGCCGGCCAGGTCGAGCGAGCCGTCGGGGAGGAACGGCGTCACCATCGCGGTGATCAGCCGCCCGAACGGCGCCGGGGGCAACGCTGACATACCAGCCACGGTAGATGGCACCTCCGACATCCGTTCGCCGTCCGACCCGAAGCCCGCCCACCGAGGCCGGGCCGCTCCCCGCCGCCGGGT
>JADGHD010000160.1 GCA_019689615.1 Frankia sp.
GGCACGTGGGTCGGCGATCCGCCTAGCCGGTGGCGCGGACATCTCGGCTGCCGGCGCCGGCAAGGAGCGCCAGCGGGTTCGCGCGCGCGATGCCCGCGGCGGCCGGCAGCAACTTGGCTGCCCTGGTCAGCACGTCGCCCGCCGGGGACTCGCGGGCTGCGAACGGGTAGTCGGTGCCGAGCACGACGTGCTCCTCGCCGAACCGGTGCGCGGCGAGCGCGAGCGAGTCCTCGTCGTAGGTCAGCGAGTCGCACCACAACGCGCGGGCGCGGGTGGTCATGCGCGCGTCGTGGTCGGTGACGCCGCTCACGACCCGCTGCCCGAGGGCGAGCCGGGGCAGCACGGACGGCAGCGTGCCGCCACCGTGCGCCAGGCACAGCCGCAGCCGGGGGAGCCGGTCGAACAGGTCGGTCTGGAGCAGGCCGGCGGCGGCGGTCGCGGTCTCGGTGGGCATGCCCAGGCCGAACCCGAGTCGCAGGGCGGTCAGCCGCGGATCGACGACCTGGTCGACCGGGTGCAGGAAGACGACCGCGTCCAGCTCGGCGGCGGCCTGGAAGAACGGCACGAACGCCGGGTCGGCCAGCTCGCGGTCGCCGACCCGGGTACCGATCTCCACACCCGCGAAGCCCAGCTCCTCCACGCACCGGCGCAGCTCCTTGATGGCGAGTCCAGGGTCCTGCAGTGGGACGCAGCCGAGCGCGACGAGCCGGTCGGGCGCCGCGCCGACCAGCCTGGCGAAGAAGTCGTTCTGCGCCGCCGCCAGCGCCGCCGCCCCCGCCGCCGGCTCGCCGTGGCACAGCGTCACCGGCATCGCGGACACCACCTGCGCGCCGACCCCCTCGGCGTCCATGTCGCGGATCCGCGCGGTCGGCGACCAGCACCGGCTGTCCACCTCGCGGTAGACCCGGCCGTCCAGCAGGACCTGCGCCCGGTCCTCGTCGAGCCGGCGTACCCGAGGGAACCGGCCCGGGTGCGTCGTGGCGACGTCGGGGAGGTCGGGGTCGATCGCGTGCGTGTGAAAATCGATCATGCCTGGACGCAGCTTGGCCAGGCGCTCCGCCAGAGGCACCACCGACATGGCCACACCGTTTCCTTCCTGGATTGCTCCGCATCGCCCCGTGCGTTGCCGCGTCGCCTCGTGCGTCCCGCGTTGCCCCGTGCGTCCCGCGTCGGCCAGATACCGATCGCTGCGTGAGCCGTGCCACGTGATGCTAGGCATTGTGCATACACAATGCAAGGCATCTACGGTGAGGAAGGGGGCGTTGTGGCCCGTAGCCGGCGTGTCCAAGAGATCTTCTGCGGGAGGAAGCATGAACGATCCACGACCG
The DNA here is from genome assembly GCA_019689615.1 of Frankia sp. Classification (GTDB taxonomy): domain Bacteria; phylum Actinomycetota; class Actinomycetes; order Frankiales; family Frankiaceae; genus Pseudofrankia. The sequence goes on from JADGHD010000160.1 coordinate 1,329, forward strand.
GAGGGCCCCAGGCTGTCGCGGGCCGAGCGGGTCGCCGCCGACGTGGAGGAGGAGATCCTCGCGGCCCGGCTCCCGGTCGGCGCCCACCTGGGCCGACGCGCCGAGTTCATGGAACGCTTCCGCATCAGCCCGACGATCATGAACGAGACGCTGCGCATCCTGCGCGACCGCGGGCTGGTATCCGTCCGTCCCGGCACCGGGGGCGGGATCTTCGTGGCGACACTTCCTCCGCAGGTGCGCCTCGGCGCGATGGACCTCTGGTTCCACGACTCCGGCACGCACCCGCTCGACCTGTTCGAGGCCCGCGTCCACCTCGAGGCCCGGCTCACCGAGGTCGCCTTCGACCGCGCGACCGACGGCGACATCGCCGCCATGCGGGCTGCCCTGCGGGCGATGACCAGGGCCGATGACGCCTACGCCTACCTGGACGGCGTCATGTCGCTGCATCGAGCCCTGGTCGTCGCGGCGCGGATACCGGTCCTGGACGGGATGCACCAGGCCGTCATCGCGATCCTGCGCGCCACCCTCAGCCGGGCGACCTTCACCGACGGCTATCAGGAGATGCTGCGGCACAGCATCGAGGTCCACGAGGGCATCGTCGACGCGATCGCGAACCGCGACCGCGCCGTCTTCACCAAGATCATGCGACTGCACGAGAACGATCTCATCCGGGCTGGCGACCCCCGCCGCTCGCCGCTCGCGACCCGTGATGAGGCCGCCGGCCGGGCCCGTGGCGAGGGCGCCGGCGGGGTCTGATACCCGCGCCGGGCGTTCGTCTCGTCGTAAGGGTTCGTCGGTGCCGGTCATCGCGCCCACCGCCGCATCTGGATGACTCCGCCGCGCCGCGGCCGTCCCACGCGCCGCGGCCCGTGCGGCCATGCCTGTCACGCCTGGGCCCTTCGGGGCTTCCGTGCGCCCGTCGGGCGTATTTGGTCTGACCTATAGTATGGTTTGCTCGGCCGAATTCCAGGTGGCGGAAGAGGATGCAGATGGATCTCGCTGACACCCCGGACGAGGCGCGCTTCCGGCAGGCCGTGCGTGGCTGGCTGGAGAAGGCGCTGCCGCAGCTGCCATGGCCGGAGCCGGAGGAACTGGAGGCGAGGGCGCCCTTCTGGCGACGCTGGCAGTCGATGCTGTTCGAGGCCGGCTACGCCGGGCTCACCTGGCCCGTCGAGTACGGCGGCCGGGGTCTCGGCCCAAACATGCAGGCGATCTTCACCGAGGAGTGCGACCTCGCCGGCGCGCCGGAACGGCTGAACATCATCGGCGAGGACTTCGCCGGACCGACGATCGCCCACTTCGGCACCGAGGACCAGAAGCGCCGCCTGCTGCGCCCGATCCTGACCGGCGAACACATCTGGTGCCAGCTCTTCTCGGAGCCCGAGTCCGGATCGGACCTCGCCTCACTGCGCTGCCGCGCGGACCGGGTCGACGGCGGCTGGCGGATCAACGGCCAGAAGATCTGGACCAGCCGGGCACAGCTCGCCGCGTACGCGATCCTGCTCGCCCGCACCGGCGGCGGTGAGCGCCACCGCGGCATCACCTTCTTCCTGCTGCCGATGGACAGCCCGGGGATCACCATCCGCCCGCTGGCACACATGCTCGGCGAGGCCGAGTTCAACGAGGTCTTCCTCGACGACGTGTTCGTCCCGGACTCCGCCGTGGTCGGGGCCGTCGACGGCGGCTGGAAGGTCGCCATGGGCACGCTCGCCTTCGAGCGGGTGGCGATCGCGACCGGCCGGGTCAACACCACCAGGGCGATCGAAGAGATCATCAAGGACATCCGGTCGAGGAGGACCGCGGACGGCCGCCCGCTCGGCGCCGATCCGCTGATCCGCCAGCGGGTCGCGGACCTGTGGGGCCGGGCGCTGGTCCACCACGCCATCGGCCAGCGGGTGATCAGCGAGGCCTCCGCCGGCGCGCCACCCGGGCCGGTCACCTCGATCGGCAAGCTGTACTTCTGCCCGCTCGTCGAGGACCTGGCCGACTTCCGGCTCTCGCTCGAGCCGCTCGGCGACCAGTTCGGGCTCGGCGACGACAGGGCCGGCGCGCGGCGCTGGCTGCGGCTGGCCAACCAGGCCCGCGGCTCCGCCATCGCGGGCGGCTCGACCTTCATCCAGCGCAACATCGTCGCCGAGCGGGTGCTCGGCATGCCGAGGAGCTGACGTGACGCGTTTCGCGGGCCCCAGCCACGACACCACCGCGAACCCCGCCGACAGCCGGACCGACAGCCGCGGCGACGGCAAGGCCGAGGCGGCGCCGTACGTCTGGCGGCCAGGTCCCGAGTACCTGCTCCACTCCAACGTCGCTCGGCTGATGCGCCGCCTGGGCGTGAGCACCGCTGACGAGCTGCGGGCGGCCTCCGTCCGCGACGTCGGCGCGTTCTGGGAGACCGTCGTCGAAGATCTGGGAATCCCGTTCACCCGGCCATACCGCCAGGTCCTCGACATCTCGGGCGGTATCGCGTTTCCGGAGTGGTTCGTCGGCGGCGAGCTCAACGTCGCCGACGCCTGCCTGAGCCACTGGGTCGCGCGGACACCCGACGCCCTCGCGGTCGTCCACGAGGCCGAGGACGGCCGGGTGCGTCGGCTGACCTACGTCGAGCTCGCGGATCAGGTCGCTCGGCTGCGCGCCGGGCTGCGCGGCCACGGAATCGGCAAGGGCGACGCCGTCGCGATCTACCTGCCGATGGTCCCCGAGGCGGTGATCGCGGCGTACGCGGTCGCGAGCCTCGGGGCGATGCTCGTCCCGCTGTTCTCCGGCTTCGCTCCCGCCGCGATCGCCGCCCGGCTGCGGGACGCGGAGGCGAAGGCGGTCATCACCGCCGACGGGACCATCCGCCGTGGCCGGGCGGTGCCGCTGAGGAGCCAGCTGGCCGAGGCGTTGGCCGACTGCCCGGACGTGCGGCTCATGGTGGTCGTCGACAACCTCGGTGGGTCCACCCGTGCCGAGGACACCGCGGCGGCGGAGGTCGGCGCGCGTGCCGACGGCACACCTGGCGGCGTCCAGGAGGTGGCCTGGGACCGGCTGCTGGCCGGTCCGGCCGACCACGAGACGGCGCGGACGGCGGCGTCGGACGTGCTGCTGCTCGGCTACACCTCCGGCACCACCGGCCGCCCCAAGGGAGCGGTGCACACGCACGCGGGCTTCCTCACGAAGGTGGCCAGCGAACTCGCCTACGGCTTCGACATGGGGCCTGGGCGGGTGCTGTGCTGGATCACCGACATGGGCTGGATCATGGGGCCGCTCTGTGTCCTCGGCACCCATGCGTGCGGTGGCACACTGCTCCTCTACGAGGGCTCCCCGGACGTGCCGGACGCCGCTCGGCTGTGGCGGCTGGTCGAGCGGCACGGGGTGAGCACGCTCGGCGTCTCACCGACGCTCGTGCGCGCCCTGCGCGCGGCCAGCCCCGAGCCACCCACCGCCGACCTCTCCTCGGTTCGGATCCTCGGCTCCACCGGCGAGCCGTGGGATCCGCGCTCCTACGAGTGGCTTGCCCGCGACGTCTTCGCCGGGCGTGTGCCCGTCATCAACTTCTCCGGAGGCACGGAGGTCGGTGGCTCGTTCCTGTGCCCCTATCCGGTCGAGGAGATCGCGAGCTGCTCGCTCGGCGGGCCGGCGCTGGGGATGGACGTCGACGTGGTCGACGACGACGGCCGCCCGCTGCGCGGCGCGATCGGCGAGCTCGTCTGCCGCCAACCCTGGCCGGCGATGACGCGCGGGGTGTGGCGGGACAAGGAGCGCTACCTCGAGGCCTACTGGTCGACGTTCCCCGGCCTGTGGCGCCACGGGGACTTCGCGCTCGTCGACGACGCGGGCAACTGGTTCATCCTCGGCCGGTCCGACGACGTGATGAACATCGCGGGCAAGCGGGTGGCACCGGCCGAGATCGAGTCCGTGGTCGCCGCCGACCCCGCCGTGGCCGAGTGCGCCGTCATCGGCGTACCGGACCCGGCGAAGGGCGAGGCGGTCTGGGTGTTCTGGGTCGGCCGCCCAGGCGGTGCTCCAGCGGAGGGCCAGGACGGGGACGCCGGTGGGGACGGCGCCGCCGATGCCGTCGCGCGACGGCTGCGCGGCCGGGTGGCCGACGAGGTCGGCAAGCCGTTCACGCCCGCCCGGGTCGTGCGGGTGGATGCGCTGCCGAAGACCCGGTCGGCGAAGATCCTGCGGCGCGCCGTACGGGCCGCCGTCCTCGGCACCGACCCCGGTGACCTCTCCGGGGCGGAGAACCCCGAGGCGGTCGACGCGATCCGGGCCCGGGTGCACGGGCGGTGATGAACCCTCGACCGGCCGCCGGCTCAGTCCGCGGGCACCTCGATCGCCATCCGCTCCTCGATCTTGACCACGGCCTCGGCGTAGCTGTGCATGTGCCGCGCCATCCGGCGGACAGCCGCGTCGCCGTCGCGGTCCTGGATCGCCCTGGTGATGGACCGGTGGGCGCGCACCGTGGCGGCCCGCACGTCGGCGTCGACGAACTCCCTGTTGTCGGTCGACGTGTAGATCGCCCGGGACAGGGCGATCATGAATCCGGTCAGCAGCTCGTTGTGGCTCGCCGTCGCGACGGCGATGTGCCAGTCGACGTTGGCGCGCAGGAAGTCGGCCAGCGAGTCGGTGCCGGGATCCGTCGCGAGCCGGGCCAGCTCCCGATTGGCGGCATCGAGGCTCGCCAGGTCGGCGTCCGTGCGGTACTTGGCGGCCAGGCGTGCGCACGCGGGCTCGACGGCCTCCCGGGTCTCCAGCAGCGCCGCCAGGCGGATCTGCCGGCCGCGGATGAGCAGGCTCACGGAGTTCGCCATCGACTTCTCGTCGGGGCGCTGGACGAAGGCCCCGCCAGCGCGCCCGGTCTTGATCCGCACCAGGCCCTGGACCTCGAGGATGCGCAGCGCCTCGCGGACCGTGGTGCGGCTCATCCGGGTCTGGGCGACGAGCTCGCGTTCCGGGGGGAGCGCGGTGCCCTCGCGGAAGTCGCCCCGCAGGATCCGCTCCCGCAGGTCGTCGGCGAGCACGTCGGACGACTTGGGGACCGGCAGCGGCGTGAGCTTGACCGGGTCACGAACGGTGGTCGGTTCCGCGTCGGCGGCCGTCATCGCACACCTCAACTCTGGTCCATTGGTCGTACCTAATCTACATCTACCAACCGATCAACCGTCGCCATAGTCGACCACCGCCAGACGACGAGAGGATCGCCATGCAGTGGAGTTTGTCCGAGGAACAGTCGGCCTACCGGCAGGCCCTGCGCGACTGGCTCGGCGACGTCGCGCCCACCGAGGCCGTGCGCGGCTGGCTGGACGCCGCCGACCACACGACGTTCACCAAGCGGTTCGTCGCCGACGGCTTCTGGGGCGTCGGCGTCGCCGAGGATCTCGGCGGCCAGGGCGGAGGGCTGGTGGAGCTGGCGCTGACCGCCGAGGAGCTCGGCCGGCACGCTGCGCCATCCGCGTCCTGGCTGGCGACGTTGCTCGCCGTGCCCGCGCTCGCGGCGGCCCCGGCGGCGCGGGCGGAGGTCCTCGCCGGCGCCGGCGCCGCCCTGCTCGTCGCCGCCGAGTCGATCGTCCCGGGCCCGGTGCCGGTCACCGTCGACGACGCCGGGAGGGTCAGCGGCACCGTGCCGCGGGTGCTCGCCGGCGGCGAGGCGCGGTTCCTGGTCGTGCCGGCTCGCGGGGCCGCGGGCATGACGCTCCGGCTGGTCGAGGCGACCGACCCCGGGGTCCGGCTCGCCCGCCGCGAGCTGCTCGACCGGTCACGATCGGTCGCCGACGTGGTCCTGAGCGACGCCGCGTCCGAACCGCTCGCCGTGGCTGCCGGCGAGGTGCTCGCCCAGGCGGCCAACCGGGCGGCCGTGCTGGTGGCGGCCGACTCCCTGGGCGCCACCGAGCGGATGCTCGAGCTCGCCGTCGCCTACAGCGGGCAGCGACGCCAGTTCGGCGTGCCGATCGGCTCGTTCCAGGCGGTCAAGCACGCGGCGGCGACGATCATGGTCGGCGTCGAGGCGGCCCGCTCGGTGATCTACCTCGCGGCGGCGTCGGTGCACGGCGGCGACCCGCGGGCCGTGCTGCACGCGGCCGCGGCCAAGGCGCAGGTCACCGCCGAGGGCGCCCGGGCGGCCGACACGGCGCTCACCCTGCATGGGGCGATCGGCTACACGTGGGAGCACGACCTCCACCTCTTCTACAAGCGCGCCAAGCTCGACGAGTGGCTGTTCGGCAGCCCCACGGCCTGGAACGAGGTGCTCGCGGACGCGCTCGCTCTGGCATAGTATTTGGTCAGTCCTTTTATTAGTTCAGGCCAAAAATCGTCCAGGGAGAGGGCCAGACCCTGGAGAGGGAGGCGCGCCCGTGGACTTCGATCTCACGGACGAACAGGCGACGATCCGCCGGGCGGTCGCGGAGCTCGCGGCCAAGTTCGACGACCAGTACTGGGCCGACAAGGACGCCGCCCACGAGTTCCCGACCGAGTTCTACCGAGCATTCGCCGACGGCGGGTGGCTGGGCATCACCATCCCGGAGGAGTACGGCGGCCACGGTTTCGGGATCACCGAGGCGTCGCTGCTGCTGGAGGAGGTCGCCGCGTCCGGCGGCGGGATGAACGCCGCGAGCTCGATGCACCTGTCGATCTTCGGGATGCATCCGGTGATCGTCCATGGCTCCGACGAGCTCAAGCGCGAGAACCTTCCCAGGATCGTCACCGGTGACCTGCACGTCTGCTTCGGCGTCACCGAGCCCGGCGCGGGCCTCGACACCACGAGGATCACGACGTTCGCGCGCCGCGACGGGTCCGACTACATCATCAACGGCCGCAAGGTCTGGATCTCCAAGGCGCTGGAGTCGGAGAAGATCCTCCTGCTCACCCGCACGACCCGGTTCGAGGACGTGTCCCGCAAGACCGAGGGGCTCACTCTCTTCCTCACCGACCTGGACCGCGACCACGTCGACATCCGGCCGATCCGCAAGATGGGCCGCAACGCGGTCAGCTCCAACGAGCTGTTCATCGACGACCTGCGGGTCCCGGCCGCGCACCGCGTCGGCGAGGAGGGGCAGGGCTTCCGCTACATCCTCGACGGGCTCAACCCGGAGCGGATGCTGATCGCCGCGGAGGCCCTCGGTCTCGGCCGGGCCGCGCTGCGCCGCGCGGTGCGTTATGGCAACGAGCGGGAGGTCTTCGGCCGGCCGATCGGCAAGAACCAGGGTCTGCAGTTCCCGCTCGCCGACTCCCTCGCCCGCCTCGACGCGGCAGAGCTCGCGCTGCGCAAGGCGACCTGGCTCTACGACCACGGCCGGCCCTGCGCCCGCGAGGCGAACACGGCCAAGTACCTGTGCGCCGACGCCGCCTTCCAGGCGGCCGACCGGGCGCTGCAGACCCACGGGGGCATGGGGTACGCCGAGGAGTACCACGTCGCCCGCTACTTCCGCGAGGCGCGGCTGCTGCGGATCGCGCCGCTGTCGCAGGAGATGGTGCTCAACTACCTCGGCGAGCACGTTCTCGGTCTGCCGAGGAGCTACTGATGACCACGAGCTCGACGACTCCAGAGTCCGCCCCGGTGGCGGCCACGGCTGCGGCGACCGGGGCGCTGCCCTCGCCGGGAGCCCTGTTCTCGTTGGCGGGCCGGTCGGCGCTGGTCACCGGTGCCGGCGGCGGCATCGGCGCGGCCGTCGCGCGCGCGTTCGCCGGAGCGGGAGCGGCGGTCCTGGTCACGGACCTCGACAAGGACGCCGCGGCCATCGTCGCCGACGGCATCGTCGCCGCCGGCGGGGTGGCCCAGGCCGCGGCGCTGGACGTCCGCGACGCGGACGCGGCGCGGGCCGCCCCCCCGCACGCCCCGGGCCGGGCCCGCGGGGCGCGGGCCAAACA
>JADGHD010000161.1 GCA_019689615.1 Frankia sp.
GCGGGGGCCATCCCGCCCGACAGAGTTTGCCCTTGCGGGGCGGGCAATCCCTCCCGACAGAGCCCGCCCCTGCGGGGCGGGCCATCCCTCCCGACAGGGTCAGCCACGCCAGCGTGCGGTGCCCGCTGCGACACACCCGGGCGAGTGTCGCGAGGACACACCGAGACACCGGACGGCGCGCGCGGGCTCGCCCCCACTGCGGCGAGTGAACGCGATGCGTGATGAAATGGTTACGTGCAGGCGCTGTCTGAGGGGCAAGCGGGTCGCCGTAGGCTCGGAGTATGGCTGATCCGGCGTCCTACCGGCCTGCCCCGGGCTCGATCCCCGAGACCCCCGGCGTGTACCGCTTCCGGGATCCACACGGCCGTGTGCTCTACGTCGGCAAGGCCAAGAACCTCCGTGCCCGGCTATCCAACTACTTCACGGACGTCAACAGTCTTCACCCGCGCACCCGCACGATGGTCACCACCGCCAGTTCAGTGGACTGGACGGTGGTCTCCACCGAAGTCGAGGCGCTCGCGCTGGAGTACACCTGGATCAAGGAGTACGACCCTCGGTTCAACGTCCGTTATCGGGACGACAAGAGCTACCCGAGTCTCGCCGTGACGCTGCACGAGGAGTACCCCCGGCTCCAGGTGATGCGAGGGCCGAAGCGCAAGGGAGTGCGCTATTTCGGCCCATACGCGCACGCCTGGGCCATCCGCGAGACGCTCGACCTGTTGCTCCGGGTGTTCCCGGCCAGGACGTGCTCCGCGGGGGTCTTCAAGCGTGCAGGCCAGATCGGCCGGCCCTGTCTGCTCGGCTACATCGACCGGTGCAGCGCCCCCTGCGTCGGCCGGGTGACCGCGGAGGAGCACCGCCGCATCGTCGACGACTTCTGCGACTTCATGGCCGGCCAGACCGGCCGTTTCCTGCGCCGCCTGGAGAAGGAGATGCGCGAGGCGGCCGACGCGCAGGAATACGAGCGGGCCGCCCGGCTGCGCGACGACATCGGGGCGCTGCGCCGGGCCGTGGAGAAGCAGGCGGTCGTGCTGCCCGACGGCACCGACGCCGACGTGGTGGCCTTCGCCGAGGACGAGCTGGAGGCCGCCGTCCAGGTGTTCTACGTGCGCGGCGGCCGGGTGCGCGGGCAGCGCGGCTGGGTGGTCGACAAGCTCGCCGGCGTCACCACCGCCGATCTCGTCGAGCAGTTCCTCAGCCAGGAGTACCTGGGCGAGAAGGAGGCGGACGCCGGGCCGGCCGACATCCCGCGCGAGGTGCTCGTCCCGGAGCTGCCGCCGGACGCCCAGGCCGTCGCCGAGCTGCTCAGCCAGCACCGCGGGAGCAAGGTCGAGCTGCGGGTGCCCCGCCGCGGCGACAAGCGGACCCTGCTGGAGACCGTCGAGCGCAACGCGAAGCAGGCGCTCGCGCTGCACCGCACCAGGCGGGCCAGCGACCTGACCGCCCGCGGCCGGGCCATCGCCGAGCTGCAGGACGCGCTCTGCCTCGCCGACGCGCCGCTGCGGATCGAGTGCTTCGACGTCTCCAACACCCAGGGCAGCGACGTCGTCGCCAGCATGGTCGTGTTCGAGGACGGCCTGCCCCGCAAGTCCGAGTACCGCCGGTTCTCCATCCGCGGCGTCGCCGGCCAGGACGACGTCGCCAGCATCTATGAGGTGGTCAGCCGCCGGTTCGCCAGGTACCTGGCCGAACGCTCCCGCACCGGCGAGCTGCCGGGCGCCGAGGAGGACGCCAGGGACGAGGGCGGCCGGGACGAGGCGGCCGCCGCCACCGCCACCAGCGCGGCCACCGCCACCAGCGCGGCCATCGCCACCAGCGCGGCCACCGTCACCAGCGCGGCCACCGCGACCGGCGCGGCCACCGCCACGCCAGGGCGGCCTGGGCCGGCGGGTGGGCGGCCGGCGAAGTTCGCCTACCCGCCGAACCTGGTCGTGGTCGACGGCGGGCCGCCGCAGGTGGCCGCCGCCGCCCGGGCGCTGGCCGACCTGGGGATCGACTCCGGTCCCGGTGGCGTGGCGCTGTGCGGGCTGGCCAAGCGGCTGGAGGAGGTCTGGCTGCCGGACAGCCAGGACCCGGTGATCCTCCCGCGCACCAGCGAGGCGCTCTACCTGCTGCAGCGGGTCCGCGACGAGGCCCACCGGTTCGCCATCACGTACCACCGGCAGAAGCGGTCGGCGTCGATGACGGCCTCGCTGCTCGACGGCGTGCCCGGGCTGGGCGAGACCAGGCGCAAGGCGCTGCTGCGCAGGTTCGGGTCGATGGCCCGGCTGCGGGCGGCGAGCGCCGAGGAGATCGCGTCGGTGCCGGGGATCGGCCCACGCACGGCGGCCGCGGTGGTGGCCGCGCTCGCCGCGAGCGCCCCGGGCGCCGCCGGCGCGCCGGCACCCGCCGTCGACCCGCTGACCGGCGAAGTCATCGATCCGGCCGGGACGGGCGCGCAGGGCCCGACGCCGGCACCGTCGGCACCGTCGGCGCAGGCAGGGGCCGAGCCGCCGGCAACGTCCGCACTGGCGAGCGCGTCCAACGCGGTGTCCGCCGTTTCCTCCGGGAGCGGCGCCACCCGGTCGGGCGGCACCACGTCGAGAGGGAAGACGCCGTGACGAGTACTGGTCCGTTGGACCTGGCGATCATCACCGGGCTGTCCGGCGCCGGTCGCAGCACCGCGGCCAAGTGCCTGGAGGACCTCGGCTGGTTCGTGGTCGACAACCTCCCACCGGCGCTGCTGTCCACCATGGCCGAGCTCGGCCGGCGCTCGAACGGCGCGGTCAGCCGGATCGCGGTCGTCGTCGACGTCCGCGGCCGGGCGTTCTTCTCCGACCTGCGGGCCGCGATCGACGCGCTGGACGCCGCCGGCACCCAGCCGCGGGTGCTGTTCCTGGAGGCCAGCGACGACGTGCTGGTCCGCCGGTTCGAGCACGTCCGCCGGCCGCACCCGCTGCAGGGCCCCGACCGGGTGCTCGACGGCATCCACCGGGAGCGGACGGCGCTGGCCGAGCTTCGCGGCGAGGCGGACCTCGTGCTCGACACCACCGACCTCAACGTCCACGAGCTGCGCTCCAAGATCGACGCGGCGTTCGGCGAGCCGGGTGGCAACCGGCTCAACGCCACCGTGATCTCGTTCGGCTACCGGTACGGGCTGCCGCTGGACGCCGACCTGGTCGCCGACTGCCGGTTCCTGGCCAACCCGCACTGGGTGGAGTCGCTGCGCCCGTTCACCGGGCAGGACCCCAAGGTCCGCGACTACGTACTCGAGCAGCCGGGCGCCAAGGAGTTCCTGGATCGCTACGCCGAGCTGCTGCGCCTGGTCGGCGAGGGCTACCTGCGGGAGGGCAAGCGCTACCTGACCCTGGCCGTCGGCTGCACCGGCGGGCGGCACCGCAGCGTCGCGGTCGCCGAGGAGCTCGCCGCGCGGCTGGCCGCGACCGGCGCCGGCGTTCAGGTCGTCCACCGCGACCTGGGCCGGGAGTGACGCCGATGACCGAACCCGCCGATACCGCCCGGACGGGCGCCGCGCCAGCACGACCGGTCGCCCCGGCGCGCCCAGGCGGGCCTGCCGAGCCGGGCGAGCTGGCCGGCCCGGACGTGGTGGCGTTTGGTGGGGGCCACGGGCTGGCCGCGTCGTTGGCGGCGCTGCGCCGGATCACCGACCGGCTGACCGCCGTGGTGACCGTCGGCGATGACGGCGGATCCTCCGGGCGGCTGCGCGCGGAGCTCGGCGCGCTCCCGCCGGGCGACCTGCGGATGGCGCTGGCGGCCCTGGCCGGGGCTGACCCGTGGTCGAGCACCTGGGCCGAGGTGTTCCAGCGCCGGTTCGGCGGCGACGGCCCGCTGTCCGGGCACGCGGTCGGCAACCTCGTGCTGACGGCGCTCGCCGAGCACACCGGCTCGGTGGTGGCCGCGCTGGAGCTGGCCGGGCGGCTGCTCGGGGTGCGCGGGCGGGTGCTGCCGCTGTCCGAGGAGAGCATCGACATCGTCGCCGAGGTGGCCGGGCTCGATCCGGACGACCCCACGGCCACCCGCGAGGTGCGCGGGCAGGTGGCCGTGGCGACCACCCGCGGCGCGGTGATCTCGACGAGGGTCGAGCCGGCGGAGCCACGCGCCTGCCCCTCGGCCTGCGCGGCCGTCGAGACCGCCGACTGGCTGGTGCTCGGCCCTGGCTCGCTGTACACGAGCATGCTGCCGCACCTGCTGGTGCCGCAGCTGCACAAGACGATCATGACGGCCCCCGCGCGCCGGCTGGTCGTGCTGAACCTGGTCGCCCAGCCGGGGGAGACGGAGGGCTACACCCCCGAGGCGCACCTGCGGGTGCTCGCCCGGCACGCGCCGGACCTCACGATCGACGTCGTGCTCGCCGACCCGACCGCGGTGCCGGACGCCGCAGCGCTCGCGGGCGCCGCGGCGGACCTCGGCGCCCGGCTGCACCTGGCCCCGGTGCGGTCGGCCACGGCCGCGGGCGTGCACGACCCGCGGCTGCTGGCCGCGGCCTTCGACGAGGTCTTCTCGTCGTTCCCGGCCGGCCAGCCGGCGGTCCCGACGGCGCGCGATGGCTTCCCCACGTTCCCCGATTCCGAACCCGGCCCCTGGTCAGGCGGCGGCCCGGCGGGCCGTGGCGGCCCGGCTGGCGGTGCCGGCCATCCCGACCAGCGGGTTGCGGCCCGCGAAGTCAAGGAGTGATCCGTGTGGCGGCGATGACGGCCACCGTGAAGGACGAGCTGAGCCGGCTGCGGGTAGCGAAGCCCTGCTGCCGGCGCGCGGAGATGGCGGCCCTGCTGCGTTTCGGCGGCGGCCTGCACATCGTCGGGGGCCGCATCGTGGTGGAAGCGGAGCTGGACACCGGAGCAGCGGCGCGCCGGCTGCGCCGGGAGATCGCCGAGGTGTTCGGCTTCCCGTCCACCGTCGCGGTGCTGGCGGCCGGCGGCCTGCGCCGGTCCGTCCGCTACATCGTGCGGGTCGAGCGGGACGGCGAGCAGCTCGCCCGGTCCACCGGCCTGCTCGACCAGCGTGGCCGGCCGGTCCGCGGCCTGCCGCCGCAGGTCGTCACCGGCTCGGCGTGCGACGCGGCCGCGGCCTGGCGCGGCGCCTTCCTGGCGCACGGCTCGCTGACCGAGCCCGGCCGCTCCTGCTCGCTCGAGGTCACCTCGCCCGGCCCGGAGGCGGCGCTGGCGCTGGTCGGCGCGGCCCGCCGGATGGGCGTGCAGGCCAAGAGCCGGGACGTGCGCGGGGTCGACCGGGTGGTGATCCGCGACGGCGACGCCATCAGCACCCTGCTGACCAGGATCGGCGCCCACGACAGCCTGCTGGCCTGGGAGGAGCGGCGGATGCGCCGCGAGGTCCGGGCGACAGCGAACCGGCTGGCCAACTTCGACGACGCCAACCTGCGCCGCTCGGCCAGGGCGGCGGTCGCCGCCGGCGCCCGGGTGCAGGCGGCGATGCGGATCCTCGGCGACGACGCCCCCGAGCACCTGCTCGCCGCCGGCCGGCTGCGGCTGCAGCACGCCCAGGCCTCGCTGGAGGAGCTGGGCGCGCTCGCCGACCCGCCGCTGACCAAGGACGCGGTCGCCGGCCGGATCCGACGCCTGCTCGCGCTGGCCGACAAGCGCGCCAACGCCCTCGGCATCCCGAACACCGAGGCGAGCGTCTCTCCGGAACTGTTGGAGAACGCCTGAACGCGGGCCAGCCGTACAGCGGGATGCCCGGACACGTCGGATAGCGACCGGAAGCCGGCCCGAAGCCGCCCGCCGACACGTTAGGTGGTCGTGTGGCGTGGTTCTCGCGGCCGGTTTCCGCCGCGTTTCCCGCCGGGGCTTGCGGAAGTCGTTAGGGTGTGGGACGGCAATCACCGCAACCATGTAGGGAGTCCGTGGACGTGGCTACGCGAGTTGGGGTCAACGGTTTCGGGCGTATCGGCCGGAACTTCTGGCGCGCGCTGGCAGCCAGCGGCCAGTCGGGGCAGCTGGAGGTCGTCGCCGTCAACGACCTGACCAACAGCACGACGCTCGCCCACCTGCTGAAGTACGACACCACCCTCGGGACCCTGTCGGAGCCGGTCAGCGTCGTAGACGAGGGCATCAAGGTCGGCGACACCGTGATCAAGGTGCTCGCCGAGCGGGACCCGGCCGCGCTGCCCTGGGGCGACCTCGGCGTCGACATCGTCATCGAATCCACTGGCCGCTTCACGGACCGCGAGAGCGCGGCCAAGCACCTGGATGCCGGCGCCAAGAAGGTCATCATCTCCGCCCCGGCGAAGGGTGAGGACCTCACGGTCGTCATGGGCGTCAACGACGACATGTACGACCCGGCCAGCCACCACGTGCTGTCGAACGCGTCCTGCACGACGAACTGCGTCGCGCCGCTGGCGAAGGTGCTCGACGAGGCCTTCGGGATCGAGCGCGGCCTGATGACCACGATCCACGCCTACACCAACGACCAGGTCATCCTGGACTTCCCGCACAAGGACCTGCGCCGGGCCCGGGCCGCCGCGCAGAACATCATCCCGACCACCACCGGTGCGGCCAAGGCGACCGCGCTGGTGCTGCCCAGGCTCAAGGGCAAGCTCGACGGCCTGGCGATGCGGGTGCCGGTGCTCGACGGCTCGGTGACCGATCTCGTCGTCAACCTGACCCGGCCGGCGTCCAAGGAGGAGATCAACGCGGCCTACAAGGCGGCGGCCGATGGCCCGCTCAAGGGCTACCTGGTCTACACCGAGGACCCGATCGTCTCCTCCGACATCGTCGGCAGCCCGGCGTCGTGCACCTTCGACTCCCAGCTGACGATGTCCAGCGGCGAGCAGGTCAAGGTCGTCGGCTGGTACGACAACGAGTGGGGCTACTCCAACCGGCTCGTCGACCTGACCGCCCTGGTCGCCTCCCGCCTGGCCTGACCTGACGGCGGCGAGCGCGACAGGGCTGGAGAGCTGAGGCCGGGAGAGAGGCCACACGACGTGAGGACGATCGACGACCTGCGGGTCGCCGGGCGCCGGGTGCTGGTCCGCAGCGACCTGAACGTGCCGCTGGACCGCTCCGGCGACACACCAAGGATCACCGATGACGGCCGGGTGCTGGCCAGCGCCCCGACCATCCGGGCGCTCGCCGAGCGCGGCGCCCGGGTGGTGGTCTGCTCGCACCTGGGCCGGCCCAAGGGCGAGTACGACGAGAAGTACTCGCTCGCCCCGGTGGCGAAGCGCCTCGGCGAGGTGCTCGGCCGGGCGGTCGCCTTCACCGGCGACGGCACGTCCGACATCGCCGGGCCGGCGGCCGCCGACGTCGTCGCCAGGCTCGGCGACGGCGAGGTGGCGCTGCTGGACAACCTGCGGTTCCACCCGGGCGAGACGAGCAAGGACGCCACGGTGCGGGCGGCGTTCGCCGACCAGCTGGCCGGGCTCGCCGAGTTCTACGTCGGCGACGCCTTCGGCGCGGTGCACCGGGCGCACGCCAGCGTCTCCGACGTGCCCAAGCGGCTGCCGCACGCGGCCGGCGGGCTGGTGCTCGCCGAGCTCGACGTGCTGCGCAGGCTGACCGGGGAGCCGGACCGCCCGTACGCGGTCGTGCTCGGCGGCTCGAAGGTGTCGGACAAGCTCGGCGTGATCCGGGCGCTGCTGCCGAAGGTCGACGCCCTGCTGGTCGGCGGCGGCATGTGCTTCACCTTCCTCGCCGCCCAGGGCCACGGCGTCGGCGCGTCGCTGCTCGAGTCCGACATGATCGACACCTGCAAGGACCTGCTCGCCGAGGGCGGCGACCGGATCGTGCTGCCGACCGACGTGGTGATCGCGGACCGGTTCGCCGCGGACGCGCAGACCGCCGTCGTGCCGGCCGGCGGCATCCGGGACGGCTGGCTCGGCCTGGACATCGGGCCCGAGTCGACCGCGCTGTTCGCGCGGCGGCTGGCCGACGCGGCGACGATCTTCTGGAACGGGCCGATGGGCGTGTTCGAGATGGCGCCGTTCGCTGCCGGCACCCGGGGCGTCGCCGAGGCGGTGGCCGCCAGGACCGGTGGCGGGGCGTTCACCGTCGTCGGCGGTGGCGACTCGGCCGCGGCCGTGCGCACCCTGGGCATCCCCGAGTCGTCGTTCAGCCACATCTCAACCGGCGGCGGGGCGAGCCTGGAGTTCCTCGAGGGCAAGACCCTGCCCGGCATCGCGGCGCTGGAGGTCTGAGCCGATGACGCCACCCCCGCTGGGACGCTCCGGCTCGACGGGCCGGGCCGCCGCGCCGGGCGACGCCCCGAAGCCGCGGCCCAAGGGCACCGGCCGGCGCACGCTCGTGGCCGGCAACTGGAAGATGAACCTCAACCACCTCGAGGCGATCGCGCTGGTGCAGAAGATCGCCTACGACCTGAAGCCAGCCGAGCTGGAGACGGTCGAGACGGTGGTCTTCCCCCCGTTCGTCGACCTGCGCAGCGTGCAGACCACCGTCGACGGGGACAAGCTGGGCATCGCCTACGGTGCCCAGGACGTCTCGCCGTTCGACTCGGGCGCGCACACCGGGGACATCAGCGGCGCGATGCTGGCCAAGCTGGGCTGCAGCTACGTGATCGTCGGCCACTCGGAGCGGCGGACCGACCACCACGAGGACGACGCCCTGGTGGCCAGGAAGGCGGCCGCGGCCTACCGGCACGGGCTGGTGCCGATCGTGTGCATCGGCGAGCACGAGGACGTCCGGCTCGCCGGCAACCACGTCGAGCACTGCCTGAACCAGCTCACCGGCTCGCTCGCCGGGCTGACGCCGGTCCAGGCCGAGTCGCTGGTCATCGCCTACGAGCCGGTCTGGGCGATCGGCACCGGCCGCACCGCGTCGGCGCAGGACGCCCAGGACATGTGCAAGGCCGTGCGCGGCCGGCTGGCCGAGCTGTTCAGCCCGGAGCTGGCCGACCGGATCCGGGTGCTCTACGGCGGCTCGGTCAAGGCGGCCAACGCCGCCGAGCTGTTCACCATGCCGGACGTGGATGGCGGCCTCGTCGGCGGCGCGAGCCTGGTCGCCGAGGAGTTCACCGCCATCGTCCGCAGCGGCCCGCCGGCCTGATCGGCCGGTCGCGCCACACCGCTGCCTCGGGAGGGCCCGGGACCGTCTGGTCC
>JADGHD010000162.1 GCA_019689615.1 Frankia sp.
CCAGCCGCCCCCGCCGTCCGTCCCGAACCCGGCCCAGGGCCGCCGGTCCGGTCGCCGCGGCCGGCTCCCGCGGCGGTGACGGCCGGCCGGCGAGTGGCGCGTCGCGGCCCGAGCGCACCGGTGACGGCCACCGGAACGCTGGGTTCGCGCGGCGGCCCGGCGGGCGGACGCTGCCCGGCGATACGTTCCGTCACCGGGCATTGGAAACCACGCACGGTCGACGGCGATGCTAAGGTCCGTCAACAAAGTCCCGTTTGCCCCACTCGGAAACCCCGTGCTGTTACCGCGCTGTCCGACGCGGTGGTTTCCGCGACAAATCCCATAGCCAGCCGACGGCGCACGGAGATCCACACCGACCATGACCCGGACGCACCCATGAGCCGCACCCTGATCGTCACCGCCGTGTCGGCTGAGGCGGACGCCGTGTGCGCAGGTCTGATGGGCAGCTGGTCGCGGTCCCGGTCCCGGCCGCTTGGGCTGCCCGAGATCCAGGCGTCCCCCGACTGGGACCGCCAGCTGCTCACGACCTCCACCCTCGGTCCCTACGTCGGCCGCCGCCGTGGCCCGGTCACCGTGCTCGCCGCCGGGACCGGCGGCCCGGCCGCCGCGGCCGGCACCGCCGTCGCGCTCGCGGTCGCGCAGGCCGCCGGGGACCCGTTCACGCTGGTGCTGTCGATGGGCGTGGGCGGCGGGTTCCGGGGCTGGGCCGAGATCGGCGATCTCGTGGTGGCCCAGCGGATGGTGGCCGCGGACCTGGGCGCCGAGTCCGGCGTCGACGACGTGCGCGAGCCGGCCGGCCGGGTCCACGAGATGGACCGCAGCCTCGGCTTCCACAGCACCGGCGCGCCGCTGCCGCGGACGGCCAGCGGCGGCCCGGCGACCGACGGGGCCTTCCTCACCCTCGACGACCTGGGTCTCGGCTCGTCGACGATCGAGCCGGAGGCGGCCCTGGTGGAGCGGCTGCGCACGGTGCTCGGCCTGACCGGCCGCCGGGTGGTCGCCGGCACGGTGCTCAGCGTCGCCACGGTCACCGGCACCGAGCTGCGGGCGGCCAACCTCACCGCCCGCCTCGACCCGGCCGCCGAGGCCATGGAGGGCTACGCCGTCGGCGTCGCCGCGGCCCGGTTCGGCGTGCCGGCCGCGGAGATCCGGGCGATCAGCAACACGGTCGGCCGACGGGACAAGACCACCTGGAACATGCCGGCGGCGCTGGCCAGCCTGCGCACCGCGGCCGGCGCCCTGGTCGCGCACCCGGACGGCCTGCTCGCCGCGCCCAGGACCGGGGAGCCGGCCGAGCAGTCCACGGGGCCGGCCTCGTGACCTCCCCATATGCGGCCGGTCCGGCCGTCGCGGCGGCCGGGGACGCCGGGACGCGGCCGCTGTCGTTGGCCATCTCCCCGTGCCCGAACGACACGTTCGCCTTCCACGCCCTCGCGTTCGGGCTGGTCCCGGGCGCGCCGCGGGTGTCGGTGACGTTCGCCGACATCGACGTGCTGAACGCGCGGGCAGCCGAGGGCCGCGACGAGCTGGTCAAGGTGTCGTACGCGGCGCTGCCGTGGCTGCTCGGGCACTACCGGCTGCTGCCGTCGGGCGGCGCCGTCGGCCGCGGCTGCGGGCCGCTGGTGCTCACCCGGGCGGATGGCGCCGGGGCCGAGGCGGCTGGGTCCGGGAGCCCGGCCGCGCTGCGCGGGGCCCGGGTCGCCATCCCCGGCACCAGGACCACCGCGTACCTGCTCTTCCGGCTGTGGGCGGCGGGCGTCGACGTGGCCTCGATCGACGTGCTCCCGTTCGACCAGATCATGCCGGCGGTCCGGGACGGCCGCTACGACGCCGGGCTGGTCATCCACGAGTCCCGGTTCACCTACCCGTCGTACGGGCTCACGGCGCTGGCCGACCTGGGCGACTGGTGGGAGGGCAGCACCGGCCTGCCGATCCCGCTCGGCGCGATCCTGGCCCGCCGGGACCTGCCGGAAGGCGTCGGCGACCTCGGCGCGGCGGTCCGGGCCAGCGTGGCCGCGGCGTTCGCCGACCGGCAGGCCTCGGCCGAGTGGGTGCTGGCGCACTCCCAGGAGATGGCCCCCGACGTCGTCGAGGCGCACATCCGGCTCTACGTCAACGACTTCAGCCTCGACCTCGGCGACGAGGGCTACGCGGCGGTCGAGGAGCTGCTCGGCCGCGCCGCCGCCGCGGGCCTCGTGCCCGCCCTGCCGGCCGCGCTGCGCTAGGCCGTCGCCGGGCCGGAGCCGACCAGCCGCGGGCGGGCCGTCGCTCGCCGTCGCCACTGTCACCCCGACCGACGAGACGCCCGCCGGCCGACGGCCTGGCCGGCCGGCGGGCGAAGCCGGCGTCGGCGGC
Source organism: Frankia sp. (assembly GCA_019689615.1). Taxonomy (GTDB): domain Bacteria; phylum Actinomycetota; class Actinomycetes; order Frankiales; family Frankiaceae; genus Pseudofrankia. The sequence goes on from JADGHD010000162.1 coordinate 2,356, forward strand.
CTCGCGGCGGCCGGCGCTCAGTGCTCCAGCTCGTTGGCGACCGCGTGCACGACCTTGGCCACCCGGTGGGCGGTGCGGCGGTCCGGGTAGCGGCCGCGGCGCAGGCTGTGCTGCACGTCGTCGAGCAGCTTGATCATGTCCTCGATCATGCTGTGCAGCTCGTCCGGGCTGCGCCGGGCGGCCGCGGCCGCCGCCTTCGCGACCGAAGGCGGGGGCGCAATCAGCCGCACCGACAGGGCCTGGTCGCCCTTGCGGCCGGCGGCGATGCCGAACTCGACCCGTTCGCCCGCGCGCAGCTTCTCCACACCGGGCGGGAGCGCGGCCTTGTGGACATAGACGTCGCCGCCGTCGTCGCGGCTCAGAAAACCGAAGCCCTTGTCGACGTCATACCACTTGACCTTGCCGGTGGGCACGGGGCGACCTCGTTCTGTGACACGAACTGGATGTAACGCGGAGTAAGGGACGAGAGACCAGAAGGGTCCGGGCGATGGGATGCGACGGTGCATTACTGTCGCACTTTCGGCGTCCAGCGGCCTGTCGGTCGCGCCCTCCTTCTCGCTTCTCCCCGGAAGCCCGGGGCAGCCCCGGCCAAACCGGGGAGCGGACAGCATCCGCGAGCTGCAGGACCCATCCGCGAGCTGCCAGACCAGCTGATGACTCAGCGGCCTCGGGCTTACCAGGCTATCCGCGGTGCGCCGGACAGGGAACGGATTTCGACGTTCTTCGCCGACGGTCCCGGGCCGGACGCCTACCCCAGGGCCGGGCCGGTGCCCGGGGCGGCACTGCGGGCGCCGGCGGAGGCCGAAGGCGCCGCGGCGGTGCCGGCCCGGGCGGCCACGGCCCGTGTCTCGGGCGGCAGCAGCTCGTTGAGCGCGCCCGAACGGAAGCCCCGTGGGTCGACCTCGACCCGCCCGAACCCCTCGGCGGCCACGACGGCCAGCAGGTCCTGGCGGCCGGTGAGCGCGGGCACCAGCGCCGGGTCCACCTCGACGCGTGCCCGGTCGCCCAGGTCACGCACGCGCAGGTCGCGGGTGGCCAGCCCGGCGTCGGCGAGCGCCTGGCGCAGCGCCGCCTCCGCCCGTTCGACCCGGGCGAGCCGGTGCGGGGTGACCGCGACGCCGTAGGCGATCCGGCTCGCCAGGCAGGCGGCGGCCGGCTTGTCCCAGGTGGCCAGGCCGATCCGGCGGGAGGCGGCGCGCACCTGGCGCTTGGTCAGCCCGGCGTCGAGCAGCGGGGTGACGGCGCCACGCTCGGCCGCCGCCCGGATCCCCGGCCGGAACCCGGCGTGCGCGTCGTCGGCGTTCGTCCCGGTCGCCACGTGGGCCAGGCCGAGCTCGCGGGCCAGCGGGCCGAGGGTCTCGGCGAGCTCCGCCTTGCAGAAGTAGCACCGGTCGGCGCCGTTCGCCTGGTAGCCGGGGCGGGCGAGCTCGTTCGTGGTGGGCGTCAGGTGGCGGGCGCCGAGCCCGGCGGCGATCTCGCGGGCGGCGGCGAGCTCGGCGGCCGGCAGCGACGGCGAGACTGCGGTGGCGGCGACGACGGCGTCCGGGCCCAGCGTGCGCACCGCCCAGGCGAGCAGGAACGCCGAGTCCGCCCCGCCGCTGAAGGCGACGAGCACCCGGCCCAGCTCGCGCAGCCGGGCGGTGAGCGCGGCCAGTCGGCGGTCGAGCACGGTGTCGGCGAGCCAGTCGGGGAACTCGGCGAGCCCGGGCAGGACCACGTCCGCGCCGGCCGCGGTGAGCTCGTCGGCGCAGTGCCCCCCGGTGGTGAGGCCGACGGCGAGCGCCCCGCCGGCCTTGGCGCCCCGCATGTCGGCCGTGTGGTCGCCGACGTAGATGTCGACGCCGTGCTCGCGGATGGCTGCGCCCTTGGCTTCGGCGAACCGGAAGCCGAGGACGAGGTCCGGCTCGATGCCGAGCACCCCGAGGCTGGCCTTGGCGAGCCACTCGGTCTTCGCGGTGATCACCACGACCCGCCCGCCCTCGCGGCGGACGGCCTCGACCGCGGCGTGCGCACCGGGCATCGGCTCGGACACCGGGACCGCGTGTACGGCGTACAGCTCGCGGTAGAGCTGGGCGGCCCGGGGCACCTCGGCGGCCGGGAACCAGTGGGCGAGCTCCTCCTCCAGCGGCGGGCCGAGCCGACCGACCGCCAGCTCACCGTCGATCGCCACGCCGGTGACCGCCGAGAGCTCCGCGTAGGTGGCGACGATCCCGCGGCGGGCGTCCAGCAGGGTCAGATCCAGGTCGAACCCCACGACGGGGGCTGATGTCGCGGCGGCTGGCACCAGCTGAGCCTAGACGAACCGGTCGTGATCGCCGGGCGACATCGTCGTGATCCAGTCGGCGACGGGCCCGCGCGCCGCCTTCGCCGGACGGGCGCGCGGGCCTGCGTCGCTGCTACAGCAGGCTCTTGCTACGCAGGTAGTCCCGGGCGACGTCGATGGTGCGCTCCCGGTCGGCGTCCACCCGCCGGTTCAGCTCGGCGAGGTCGGCGGTGGTCATGACCGGCGCGAGCGCGTTGAGCGCCGCGCTGATCTCGGGGGTGAGCGACTCGGTGTTGACGATCGGGACCAGGTTGTCGGCGTTCTGCAGCTTCTTGTCGTCCTCCAGGACGACGAGGCCGTAGTCGGCGACCGTGGCGTCCGTGGTCAGCACCAGGGCGAGCTCGGCGTCACCGTCGCGGACGGCCGACTTCGTCTGCACGGTCGCCACGCCGGTCTCGACGATCTCGGTCACCTGGATTCCGTAGGTCTCCTCCAGGCCCGGCTGGCAGAACGGCCGGGTGGCGCACTCCGGGCCAGCGGCGATGCGCACCGGGATGCCGGCGGCACCCAGGTCGGAAAGCGTCCGCAGGTTGTGCTCCTGGGCGAACGCCTCGCTGACCGCGAACGCGTTCTGGTCCACCGCGTCGGCCGGCTCGAGCACGGTCAGGCCCTTGCTCTCGGCCAGCGGGCGCAGGGCGGCCAGCGAGGCGTCGAGGTCGGACGACGAGACCGACGGCGCGTCCGGGCCGTTGATCACGGAGTTCAACAGGTCGGCGTAGGTGGCGACGTACTGCGGCATCACGTCGATCTGGCCGCTTTCCAGGGACGACTGGGCGATCTCGGTGCTCTGCACCGAGGTGCGCTCGACCTCGTAGCCGGCCTTGCGCAGCAGCTCCGCGTAGATGTCCGCGACGATCTGGCTCTCGGTGAAGCCGGCGTCGGCGACGGTCAGCGAGCCCAGCGACCCGCCGCCCTCCCCGCCGTCGTCGTCGTCCCCGCAGGCGGCGAGTCCGCCCAGGGCGAGGCCCAGCAGGGCGGTCGTGGCCAACGCCGCGCGCAGTCGGCGCCGCCGTGGCCGCGCGGGCTGGCGGCGGTCCGACGGGCCATCCGCGTCGAGGGTGTCGGCGTGGGGTGTGGGTTCTGCCACCGTGATCTCTCCCGCGTCTGGCCGCCGGCTTGGTCGGCGCTGATGGTCCATCCGTTCCAGTGGCCGAGGCATGCCGGTCCTCCCGCTCCGCGAGGGAGCGAGAGGCGCGGGCACCCGGGGTGCCCGCCGACCGCGAGGTGCTCCGCCGTCAGGCCTGCCGCCGTCCCGACCGGGCGGTTGTCCGCCGGACAGGGTCTGCGATCACGCTCGCCCGTCCGCCCCGGTCACGCAAGCGGTTAACCCTCTTCTTGCGAAAAAATAGGGTTGCCTGCTACATCCGCGTAATCCGTACCGGCCCACCTGTGGCGAGTAACTCGTTCCCGGATGGTGCGCCGGGGCATCCGCCCGGCCGGTCACGCCCGGCGACGCCCGGAATGACGGCCCCCGCCGACCGGGCACACCCAGGGCCATGGAGCAGCCTGCCGCCCGGGAGCCGGTGCCCGAGCCGGGGAAGGGCGCGCCGCTGCGGGCGATCTTCCAGCTCAACCGGCTGCCGCCGGGACGCGTCGGGATCGCGGTCATCCACGCGGTGGCCACCGGCGTCCCGCTGACCATCGGCTGGCTGCTCGGGCGGGTACCGGAGGGGCTGACGGCCGCGCTGGGGGCGGTGACCGCCGTCTACTACCCGATGTCGAGCTGGGGCTACCGGGCGCGGGCGCTGCCGGTGGTCGCCGTCGGCAGCTCCATCGCCACCACGGTCGGCGCGGCTGCCGGCGGCGAGCGCTGGCGGACGTCGCTGGCGGTGGCCGCGGTCGCGTTCGTCGCGACGCTGCTGAAGACCGCCATCGCCGCGCCGCCACCGGGCGCCGTGCCGTTCGTCGTCGTCGCCGCGGTGGCCACGCAGCTGCCCCCCGGCTATGTCCGGCTCGAGGTCCAGGCTGGGCTGACCCTGGCCGGCGCCACCTTCGCCTACCTGCTGACGATGGTCGGCGCCCGGTGGGACCGGGCCGGCCCGACCAGGCGGGCGGTCGTGCGGGCCCTGGATGCGCTGGCCGAGATGCTCGCCGCGCTCGGCGGGCCGCGCGCCGACGCCACCCGGCACGAGGCCGGCCAGGCGATCCGCCAGGCCGAGGTGATGGCGATCCGCGACCGGGTCGACAGCGAGCTCGCCGACCTGGCCACCAGCCTGTGGGGGGTCTTCCAGGCGGGCGTCGCCTACGGCACCCGGCACCAGCGGCCGCCGCCGCCCGCCGCGTCCGCCCGGCTGCGCTCGGACGCCAGGCATGTGGCCAGGACCGGCCGGGTGCCGACGGTGCCGGTGTGGACCGGGGTCCAGCACCGGTCGCCGGACTGGGTCCGGCTGGCCGCCGCGATCGACGACGTCGGCATGCCGCCGGCCGGCCCGACGCCGCCGCCGGTGATCCCGCCGATGCGCGACCTGCTGGCCGAGGGCCTGCGGCGCGGTTCGCCGGCCTGGCCCTGGGCGGCCAGGGCGGGGCTCGCCACGTTCGGCGCGGCGCTGCTCGCGATCAGCGCCGGGATCGAGCGGCCGTACTGGGCCCCGGTGGCCGCCGCCACCGTGCTGGAGGTGCGCACCGCCCGGATCGCCAGCCAGCGGTCGGCGCAGCGGGCGATCGGCACCGCGATCGGGGCGGCGGCGGCGTTCGCGCTGCGGGCCGCGCCGCTGCCGATGTGGTCAATGATCATCGTGGCGACCGTGCTGCAGGGGGCCGCGCAGGTACTGATCGTGGCGAACTACGCGCTCGGCACCATCCTGCTCACGCCGCTGACGCTGCTGCTGGTCGAGTTCGCCCACCCGGGGATCCCGCCGAGCGCGCTGATCGGCCCGCGGATCTTCGACACGCTGCTGGGGATCCTGGTGGGGCTGGCCGCCGCGCTGGCGCTGTGGCCGCGCGCGGCCACCCACAGCCTGCCCCGGGCGCTCGCGGACTGCATCGACGCCACCGGCGAGCTGCTGGCGGCGAGGCTCGCCGCCAGCCCGGCGCCGCAGGCCACGCCGAGCCCGGTGGAGATCGAAGCCGACCTCGAGGCCGAGCTGCTGGGCCGGCCGACCCGGTGGATCCACCCCGCGCCCCGGGCCGACGGCGTCACCCACGGCGAGCCGGACCCGGCCGCCGCCGCCCGCCACCACGTCGAGGCCACCCTGACCTGGCTGTCCGAGCTGCAGGCCGACGCGGAGAACGAGCCGGGGGCGAGCGCGCAGGCCGCCTGGCCGGCCGTGGTGGCCGCCCGCCGGCTCGGCTACCTGGTGCTGGCTGAGCCGCCCGGCCTGCGCGCTGCGCTGCGCACCACCCCGGTGTCCCCGGTGACGGTCCAGTCCCTGTTCGAGCGGCTGGCCGCCGGGGTGCTCGGGGACGCCGGCCCACCGCCCCGGGAGCCGCCCCAGCTACCGGAGTTCCCGCCGCTGCGGCACGAGTTCGCCGCCATGGTCGACGCCGTCCCGGCCGGCGCGGCCGCCACCCGCTCGGCCGCCGGCCAGGCCGACGCCGACTGATCGCAGCCAGCGGGCCGGCCTGGCCGTCAGGGCTGGCTGGGCCCGGCGCCACCCAGAACCGGCTGGTCCGGGCAGGTGGTCAGGACGCGGCGCATCGCCTCCGCCTCCTCGGGAGTGACCCACAGGCCGTACCGGGTCTTCAGGCCGACCTGGCGGGCGACGAGCGGGCAGTGGTACGAGTCGGCCGGTGGCAGCCACTCGGCGGCGTTCTTGTCGCTCTTCGAGACGTTCGTCGGGCCGTCGACGGCGAGCAGGTTCTCCGGGTCGTTGGCGAACGCCTCGCGCCGCTCGTCCGTCCAGGCGTACGCGCCGGTCTGCCAGGCGTCGGACAGCGAGACGACGTGGTCGATCTGCACCGCTGAGGCGTTGCGCTCCCGGTCGAACCGGATGATCCGGGTGGTGTAGGGGTCGGTCAGCTCGCCGGTGAGCACGGTGCAGCCGTCCTGGCCGAGCGTCGTGGACCGCAGGTCACGCTGCAGGATGTCGTTGCGGGTGTCGCAGCCGTTGTCGTCGACGTCCGCCCAGGCCGCGCCGAACTCGTCCCGCTCGTATGGCGGCGACTCGATGGGCTCCTGGACCGGCAGGGCGTCCAGCGCCGCGAGCGCCGAGCCCGGCTCGCCGGCACCGGCTCCTACGGAGGGCTCGGTGGTGGCCGTGCCGCCGTCCCCGATGATGTCGTCCAGTGGCGAACCATCCCGGTCCGCCAGCAGATAGGCCAGCAGCGCCACCGCGATGACCAGCACCAGCCCGGCGATCCGTGCCGGGAGTTGGTTCTTCTTCCGCCGCGCCACCCCGCGCACCTCCATGCCCCGGCCCCCCCCCCGCCGCCCGGG
>JADGHD010000163.1 GCA_019689615.1 Frankia sp.
CAGCAGCAGGGGGCGGGGGGTGCCGAGGGCGACGATCGCGACCATCGTGTCCTCGGTGCTGCCGCGGCCGATCCGGTCGCCGTGCCAGGCGACGCTGTCGCGGCCATCCCGGTAGAGCGCCATGCCGACGGTGGCGAACGGCTCGCCGAGCTCGGCGGCGTAGTGGTCGTCGAGCGCCCGCCTGGCGGCGGCGATCGCCGGGTCGGGCAGCGGGTCGTCCTCGCCGTAGAAGCTGAGCAGCCGGGGCACGTCGACGGTCCGGTCGTACATCGGGCGCCGCTCGGCCCGCCACGGCACGCTCCGGTAGAGCCGCTCGAACAGCGTGTCCGCCCCGACGACCCAGCGGGGCCGCACGTCAACCCACGCGCCCCGGGACAGCCAGTGGCGGTGCATGCCCTCCTCGAGCCGGCCGACCGCCACCGCGGGAGCGGCATCGAGCAGCGATGCCTGGAACCCGATGGCAGCCACTCCAGCACGCTACCAAACACACGTTCGATACGGGCGGCCGCGGCCTGGCGGTGGCGGCGACGCGAGTGGTGGGTTGGGCGCCCGTGCGGGCGGGCCCTCAGCCGGTGGCCGGGCTGGTGCCGGGATCCGGTGGCGCGGTGGCGGGGGCGAGGCGCTGGCGGCGCGCGAGCGCGCGGCGGACCAGCGCGACCACGGCGGCGGCGAGACCGATCACGGCGAACCCGGCGACGGCGTCGAGGAAGTAGTGGTTCGCCGTTGCCATGACCACCAGCGTCGTGAGCAGGGGGTAGAGCATGCCGGCTGCCCTGGCCCACGGCCGGCGGGCATGGCGCACCAGCAGGTAGCCGACCCAGAGGGCCCAGCCGCAGTGCAGCGACGGCATCGCGGCATACTGGTTGGTCAGCCCGCCCAGGCCGCGCGGCGCGCTCGCCTCGCCGCCCCACCAGCCCCAGGCGCTGACCTGGGCCATCGTGTCGTTGAGCCCGGAGCCGTCCAGCAGGCGCGGGGGAGTCGTCGGCAGCAGCCAGAAGCCGATCAGGCCGAGCAGGGTGGCCAGCAGCAGCGTGCTGCGCGCGGCCAGGTAGTGGCGCGGGTGCCGCCGGTACATCCACACCAGCACGACCGGGGTGAGGATGTAGTGCAGGGTCGCGTAGAAGTAGCAGGCGGGCACGGCCAGCGCCGTGACCTTTGTGAGGATGTCGTTCAGGAACTGTTCCGGGTCGAGGTTCCAGGCCCGCTCCCAGTTCAGCAGCGCCCAGCCGATGCGGTCGGCGGCCACCAGGTCGTCGTTCTTGAAGCCGCGGATCGCGGTGTAGACGCCGTAGATCACGGCGATGCCGGCGAGCTCCCGCCACCATCGCGGCAGCCGGACCTGCTCGCCCGGCCTGCCCGCGCCGCCAGCCGCCTCGCCGGTGCCGGCCCCGGGCCCGGCGGGCTCGTCGCCGTCCCCCGCACCGCCGTCGGCGCGGGGTGTTCCTGGGCTCTCCGGGCTGCTCGGCTCCTCGGCACGGGTGGCCCGCGGCCCGGAGCCTGGCTGCGACCCAGTCCTGCCGCAAGTTCCGCGCGCGGCGGCCACCTCGTACCTCCTCGGTCGCGGCCGGTGGCGCGGCTGCCGGCGCCTCGGCCCCGGGGTAGACAGTGAGCTGAGGAAAGCCTCATCGATGACAAATAGGACAGTCAAGGCAGTTGACATCACCGAGCGCGGGGTTGTCGCGCACGGTCCGTGCTGGGGCTTGGCCCTGCGCGGCTACCCGAAGCCCTGGTGGTGACCGGCTGCCGCCGTCGTGACCTTCGGTGAGGGACGGGCCCGACAGCCGGGCGGAGAATGGGGGTGCTCGGACCATCCGGCGCCGGGGCGGGTATGGTCACTGGCGGGTCGAGAGGCGCTGCAACGGACTCAGGTCCGCCACGCTCGGCCTGAACCACCTATCCGCAAGGGCGCCTCCCGCAGAGAATGGGAGGTGGACTGGTGGGCACGAACCGGGTCGGAGTCCCGGACGTGGAGCGAGTTCGGACGGAGCGGGCGGCTCGTGTCGCCAAGCTGCGTGAGCTGTTGGAACAGCGGGTCGTCGTCCTCGACGGCGCCTGGGGCACGATGCTGCAGTCCGCGGGGCTGACCCCGGCGGACTACCGCGGCGACGTCATCGCCGCCGACCACCCCCGGGACGTCACCGGTGACCCGGACCTGCTGAACATCACCCGGCCGGACCTCATCCTCGACGTCCATCGCCAGTACCTGGCCGCCGGTGCCGACATCACCACCACCAACACCTTCACCGCGACGAGCATCGCCCAGGCCGACTACGCGCTCGGCTCGCTCGTCCGGGACATGAACCTCAGCGGGGCCCAGCTCGCCCGCCAGGCCGCCGACGAGGCGGCCGAGCAGAGCGGGCGGCCCCGGTTCGTCGCCGGCTCGGTCGGGCCGCTCAACGTCACGCTCTCGCTCTCGCCGCGGGTGGACGACCCGGCGTACCGGGCCGTGACGTTCGACCAGGTCAAGGCGGCGTACGCGGAGCAGATCCAGGCGCTCGCCGATGGCGGCGTCGACCTGCTGCTGATCGAGACGATCTTCGACACGCTCAACGCGAAGGCGGCGATCGCGGCGGCCCAGGAGGTCGCGCCCGACCTGCCGCTGTGGATCTCCGTGACGATCGTGGACCTGTCCGGGCGGACGCTGTCCGGGCAGACGGTCGAGGCGTTCTGGAACTCGGTCGCGCACGCCAAGCCGCTCGCCGTGGGCGTCAACTGCTCGCTCGGCGCGGCCGAGATGCGCCCGCACATCGCCGAGCTGGCCCGGATCGCCGGCACCTACGTCGCCAGCCACCCCAACGCCGGCCTGCCGAACGCGTTCGGCGGCTACGACCAGACCCCGGCCGAGTCCGGCCGGCTGCTGGGCGAGTTCGCCGTCTCCGGGCTGGTGAACATCGTCGGCGGCTGCTGCGGCACCACCCCGGCGCACATCAGGGAGATCGCGTCGGCGGTGGCCGGCGCCGCGCCGCGCAAGGTGGCCGAGCCGCCGGTCCGCAGCCGGTTCAGCGGGCTGGAGCCGTTCGAGATCGGCCCGGACACCGGGTTCGTGATGATTGGCGAGCGGACGAACGTGACCGGGTCGGCGAAGTTCCGCCGCCTCATCGAGGCGCAGGACTACCAGGCCGCGGTCGCGGTGGCGGTCGAGCAGGTGCGCGGCGGCGCCAACATGCTCGACGTCAACATGGACGCCGACCTGCTCGACGGCGAGCGGGCGATGACCACGTTCCTCAACCTCATCGCGACCGAGCCCGAGATCGCCCGCATCCCGATCATGATCGACAGCTCCAGGTGGAGCGTGCTCGAGGCCGGGCTGCGCTGCGTGCAGGGCAAGGGCGTGGTCAACTCGATCAGCCTGAAGGAGGGCGAGGAGGCCTTCCTGGAGTACGCCCGCCGGATCCGGTCCTACGGCGCCGGCGTGGTGGTGATGGCCTTCGACGAGCGCGGCCAGGCCGACACGGTCGAGCGCAAGGTCGAGATCTGCGCCCGGGCCTACGACCTGCTCACCTCGCCGAAGGTCGGGTTCCCGGCCGAGGACATCATCTTCGACCCGAACGTGCTGGCGGTCGCCACCGGCATCTCCGAGCACAACGGCTACGCCAAGGCGTTCATCGAGTCGCTGCCGCTCATCAAGGCCCGCTGCCCTGGCGCGCGGACCAGCGGCGGCATCTCGAACCTGTCGTTCGCCTTCCGCGGCAACGACGTCGTCCGCGAGGCGATGCACTCGGCGTTCCTCTTCCACGCCGTACGCGCCGGCCTGGACATGGGCATCGTCAACGCCGGCCAGCTGGCCGTGTACGAGGACATCCCCGCCGACCTGCTGGAGCTCGTCGAGGACGTGCTGTTCGACCGGCGGCCGGACGCCACCGACCGGCTCGTCGCGTTCGCCGAGGAGCTGCGCGCCTCGGGCGGTGCCGGCAGCGGCGCGAAGCGTGCCGTCGACCTGTCCTGGCGGGAGGCGCCGGTCGAGGAGCGGCTGTCGCACGCGCTCGTGCACGGCATTGTCGACTACATCGAGGCCGACACCGAGGAGGCCCGGCAGAAGGCGGCCAGGCCGCTCGATGTCATCGAGGGCCCGCTGATGGACGGCATGAAGATCGTCGGCGACCTGTTCGGGTCGGGCCGGATGTTCCTGCCGCAGGTGGTCAAGAGCGCCCGGGTGATGAAGCGGTCGGTCGCCTACCTCGAGCCGTTCATGGAGGCCGAGAAGGAGGAGGCGATCGCCGCCGGGAGGGTCGAGCCGGGCCGCGGCGCCGGCAAGGTCGTGCTCGCCACCGTCAAGGGCGACGTGCACGACATCGGGAAGAACATCGTCGGCGTCGTGCTCGGCTGCAACAACTACGACGTCATCGACCTCGGCGTGATGGTCCCGGCGTCGAAGATCCTCGACACCGCCGTGGCTGAGGGCGCGGACGTCATCGGCCTGTCCGGGCTGATCACCCCCTCGCTGGACGAGATGGTCAACGTCGCCGCCGAGATGCAGCGCCGTGGGCTGAAGCTGCCGCTGCTCATCGGTGGGGCGACGACGTCCCGCCAGCACACCGCCGTGCGGATCGCCCCCGCGTACGAGGGGCCGACCCTGCACGTCCTGGACGCCTCGCGGGTCGTCGGCGTGGTCTCCGACCTGCTCGACGACGAGCGCGGGCCCCGGCTGGTCGAGGCCAACCGGCTGGAGCAGGCGCAGCTGCGCGAGCAGCACGAGCACCGCCAGGCCCGCCCGCTGCTGTCGCTGGCGGCCGCCCGGGCGAACCGGGAGCAGGTCAGCTTCGACGAGCTGCCCACGCCCGCGTTCACCGGGACGCGGGTGCTGCGGCCGAGCATCGCCGAGCTGCGCCCGTTCATCGACTGGCGGTTCTTCTTCCTCGCCTGGGAGCTGAAGGGCACCTACCCGGCGATCCTGGAGCAGCCGGTCGCCCGCGAGCTGTTCGACGAGGCCAACGCCCTGCTCGACCAGGTCATCGCCGACGGCTCGCTCACCGCGCACGGCGTCTACGGCTTCTGGCCGGCCCACGCCGAGGGCGACGACCTCGTCCTGCACCCGCGGCTGGCCGACGGCGCCACCGCGGACACCCCGGCCGAGGTCCGCTTCCCGATGCTGCGCCAGCAGACGGAGAAGCCGTCCGGCCGGGCCAACCGCTGCCTGGCCGACTACGTCGCCCCGCTCGGCCCGGACGGCGCGCCGCGCGACCACCTCGGTGCCTTCGCCGTGTGCGTCCAGGGCGCCGAGGAGCTGGCCGCCAGCTTCGAGGCCCGCCAGGACGACTACCGGTCGATCATGGTGAAGGCGCTGGCCGACCGGCTCGCCGAGGCGTCAGCCGAGTACATCCACCTGACGGCCCGGCGGGACTGGTTCGAGCCGGCCGCGGACCCGGCGATCGAGGACCTGCACGCGGAGCGGTTCCGCGGCATCCGCCCGGCGCTCGGCTACCCGGCCTGCCCGGACCACACCGAGAAGCGCACGCTGTTCGACCTGCTCGGGGCGGAGTCGCTCGGTATGGGGCTCACCACGTCCTACGCGATGACCCCGGCCGCCGCGGTCAGCGGCCTGATCTTCGCCAACCCGGCCTCCCGGTACTTCACGGTCGGCCGGATCGACCGCGAGCAGGTCGCCGACTACGCCCGCCGGCAGGGCCGCGACGTGGCCGAGGTCGAGCGCTGGCTGCGCCCGAACCTCGCCTACGACCCGGACTGACGCCGAGCAGCCGCGGCGCGGGTGGCGCCGGCATGTGGCCGTCGGGGCGGAGCTGGCAACGGTCGCGGCGCGCTGGCCGCCTCTGGTAGGGACTTTGGGGAGGTGCCCGACGCCGCCCGATCGCGCCCCGCCAGCAGGGAGGTCTGACTGACGTGACGAGTGCCTGGCAGACGCTCGACGTGTCCGTGCGGGGGCCGGTCGGCTGGCTGCGGTTCAACCGGCCGGAGCGCCGCAACGGCGTCACCGCCACGATGGCCGTGGAGATGTACGGGGCGCTGACCGAGCTGGCGGCGATCGAGGAGCTCAGCGTCCTCGTCCTGACCGGCGTCGGCGACACGTTCTGCCCCGGGGCCGACCTGCGGCACGCCGCGGAGGACCCCGAGTCCGCCAGCCGGCTGCCCGACGCGGTCACCTACCACTCGGCCCGCCTGCTGCACGAGATCCCGGCGGTGACGGTCGCGGCGATCAACGGCGCCTGCGCCGGTGCCGGCCTCGCCTGGGCGGCTGCCTGCGACCTGCGGGTGGCCTCCTCGGCTGCCCGGTTCGCCACCGCGTTCCTCGACGTCGGCCTGCCCGGCGAGCTCGGGCTGGCGTGGACACTGCCCCGGCTGGTCGGACCGGCCAAGGCGCGGGAGCTGATGCTGCGGCCGCGCAAGATCACCGCCGACGAGGCGCTCGCCATCGGGTTCGTCAGCGAGGTCTGGCCGGCGCCGTCGTTCGCCGAGGAGCTGGCCCGCCTCGTCGACGAGTTCGCCAGCCGCCCGCCGGCGACGCTGCGGGCGATGAAGAGCTCGTTCATCGAGGCCGAGCAGCTCGGCCTCGCCGACTACATCGACGCCGAGGCCGTCCGCTACCTGGCCCTGTTCACCGGCGACGGCGCCGAGCGGATCCGCAACCAGGTCGCCAGCCGCGGCGAGCAGCTGCGCGCCTGAGCGACGGCGGCCTGACCTGGTGGGCCCCCGCCGCACGGCCGCCGGGACGGAGGAGACTGGCAGACGTGGCGGAGATGGCGGAGGACGCAAGCGTCCTGTCGGTGGAGCGGTTCGGCCCCGCCTGGTCGCCTGGCCCGTTCGAGCTGGGGACGGATGGTGCGCGCGTCGTCGTGGCCGGGGTCGACGGCTCGCGCACGTCGCTGCGCGCCGCCTCCTACGCCGCGGGGCTCGCGCGCCGGCAGGGGTCGCGGCTGGTCGTCGTGTACGTCGCGGCGATGCCGCTGTGGGAGGCGGCGGCCCCGATGTCGGCCTCCTCGGTCGGCGCGGCCTACGAGGCGTCCGCCGCCGTGGCCGACGAGATCCGCGAGCTGATCCGCTCCCGGGCCGAGGAGCTGGACCTGTCGGTCACCTTCGTCGTGCGTGTCGGGGACCCGCTGTCGGGGCTGCGGCGCACCGCCGACGAGGTCCGCGCGGACCTGGTCGTGGTCGGCGCGTCCGAGAGCGCCGGCCACCGCATCGTCGGCTCGCTGGCCAGCCGGCTCATCCGGGCGGGCCGCTGGCCGGTGACCGTCGTCCCCTGACCCGTTGTCAGTCCACCGGTGGTGAGCCGGGGGAGACGGCGAGGAAGGCCGGACCGCAGGCGGTGCGGCCGGCCGCCAGCAGCAATGCCGCGACAATCGTGTGCTGCTGCCGCAGCACCGCGGTAACATTCATAATTCCCATCGTTTTGGTTGACATATTCGGCGCCCGGCACCTATGGTCGATGCCATGAGTGCGAGCATGCGGCTGGTGAGCCGGGCTCACGTCGACTTCCGGCGCGTCGCCAGCGCGCTGTGTCGTCCCGCCCGCTGATTCTCGGCGTTCGGGCTTTCCTCGGGTTTCCTCCGCCTTCCCGCGGCCTGCCGCCGCGGCGTCTGGTCCCTGTCTGCGGCGCGCGGTGGCGCCGCCCGCCTGCCATTCGGCGGGTGGCAGCGGCCACGGGATCGGCGTGACCAGCGGCTTTGAAACATCGTCGTCAGCCGCAGCGCTGCGCGCTGAACCGGCCGGCCGAACCAGTCGGCCGGTCCGGCGCGCCGTGGCGCGACAGCGACCCCGCATGGGCGCGGGTGTTCTGCCATGGCCGCGCAGGCGCGGCCGCCGAGGAAGCCCAGCGGACGCCCGTCACTTTCCCTCCGTGTCTCCGGAACGTGTTCCCTGCGGCGGTGCCGGTATTTCGGCGAAACGCCGTCGGTGCCGTCCGCCGCGACGGCATGCCCGCATGCCGGCGTTGCGCCACCACGCCCTCCCGCTCGACGGGACCCGCACGGGTATTCGCGCGCCCGCGTCACGACCACCCGGCGCCGGCAACCGCCGGTGCCATTTCCCCCGCTATCCCGAAAGGACCAGCGACGATGACAAGCCCTGCCACGAGCGCCAGCACATCGCTCGACATCGACGTGCGGCCGCTGTCCGGCCACACCGGCGCCGAGATCCACGGCGTCGACCTGCGCGAGGAGCTCGACGACGCCACCGTGGCCGAGATCCGCGCGGCGCTGCACCGCTGGAAGGTCGTGTTCTTCCGCGGGCAGCACCTCACCCACGCCCAGCAGGTCGCGTTCGGCCGGCGGTTCGGGAAGCTCACCCTCTCGCACCCGCACCTGAAGGCGACGCCGGACGGCTTCCCGGAGATCCTGCCGATCGACAGCCGCCTGTACGAGCAGCACTTCGGCCCCAGGGCCGAGCTGCGGAACCGCAAGGTCACCTACGACAACGGCTGGCACACCGACGTCACCGCGGTGGTGAACCCGCCGGCCGGCTCGATCCTGCGGGCCGAGATCGTGCCGCCCTACGGCGGTGACACCCAGTGGACGAACCTCGTCGCCGCCTACGATGCGCTGCCGGAGCCGCTGCAGCGGCTCGCCGACTCGCTGCGCGCCAAGCACAGCTTCGGCAACCCGTTCCTGCAGCGGGGCGAGTTCGGCAAGAAGGTCCAGGCGAACCCGCTGCTCGCGATCCACCCGGTGGTCCGGGTGCACCCGGAGACCGGCGAGCGGGCGCTGTTCGTCAGCCCCAGCTTCACCTCCCCGGAGAACGAGATCGTCGGCTTCGGGCCCCGGCAGAGCCGGGCGATCCTCGAGCTGTTCTACGAGCAGATCGCCCGGCCGGAGTTCACGGTCCGGTGGCGCTGGAGCCCCGGTGACGTCGCCTTCTGGGACAACCGGGCGACCGCGCACCTCGGTCCGTCCGACCTCGCGCACCTCGACTTCGACCGGGTCCTCTACCGGGTGACGATCGAGGGCGACGTCCCGGTCGGCGTCGACGGCAGGGAGTCCGAGCTGGTCCTGGGCGAGCCGTTCGGCGCTGCCTGACCCGCACCGCCGCGCCCGCGCGCCCGCGCCGGCCGCCCCCCCCCGCGCCCGCGCCCCGCCCGCCCCGCCCCGGGCGCGGA
>JADGHD010000164.1 GCA_019689615.1 Frankia sp.
CGTAGCCGCGGAGCTGTGCCTGCGGCCCGCCGGGGCGCTGGCCAGCGGCGGCGGCCGGGGCGAAGAAGACCTCGCTGTACTCCCGGTACGGGAAGGCCACGAAGCCGGGATAGGGAGCGAAGTCGGACGCGGTCCACTCCCAGACGTCGCCGATCATCTGCTCGGCGCCGCAGGGGCTCGCCCCGGCGGGATAGGCGCCCAGCGGCGCCGGCCTGGCGCGGCGGTGGCCGAGGTTCGCGTGCCGCGCGTCCGGTGGCTCGTCGCCCCACGGGTAGCGGCGGGACCGGCCGGTCGCCGGGTCCCACGCGCACGCCTTCTCCCACTCGGCCTCGGTCGGCAGCCGCCGGCCGGCCCAGCGGGCGTGCGCCGCCGCCTCGTACCAGCAGACGTGCTGCACCGGCTCGTCGAGCGGCACCGGCTCGTCCCGGCCGAACCGGTGGCGCAGCCACGTCGACCCGTCCCGGCGCCAGAACAGCGGCGCCCGCAGGTTCGCCTTCACCCGCCAGGCCCAGCCGGCCGGCGTCCACAGCCGCTCGTCGTCGTAGCCGCCGTCCTCGATGAACGCCACGTGCGCCCGGTTGGACACCGGCAGCGTGTCGATCCAGAAGTCCGGCAGCCACACCCGGTGCGCCGGCCGCTCGTTGTCGTACGCCCACGGGTGGTCGCTGGTGCCCATGACGAACTCGCCGGCGGGCACCAGGACCTCGGCCGCCGGGACCGGCCGCCCGGCCGGCGGCGGCTCCCCCTCGTCGACCACCGGCGGCCCCGCCCGCAGCGCCAGGGTGGCCAGCATCGTCTCGGCGTGCTGGTGCTCGTGCTGGGCGATCATGCCGAAGGCGAAGCCGCCGGCGAGCAGGCGCCGGGCCCGCTCGTCACCGGCCAGGCGGGTGCCCGCTGCCGGGTCGAGGCTGTCGAGCAGGTCGAGGACGCGGTCGCGGACCTCGCCGAGGTAGGCCCGCGCCCGCGCCGGGGGCAGCAGCGGCAGCGACGGGCGCTCCCGGCGGGGGTGGCGGGAGGCGTCATACAGGTCGTCGATCCCGGGCAGCAGCGGGCCAGCGCCGGTGAGCGCCCGGACCAGCCACAGCTCCTCCTGGTTGCCCACGTGGGCCAGGTCCCAGACCAGCGGCGACATCAGCTCCGAGTGCTGGCGGACGAGCTCGTCGTCGGGCAGGTCGGTGTAGCGCAGGGTGCGGTCGCGGCTAACCGCCAGCGCCCGCGCCCAGCCGGCCGGTCCGTCGGGCAGGGCCGGGCGGCCCGGCGCCGACGGCGCGCCGCCTGCGCGGTTGGGCGGCGTGGGTGGAGCCGCGGTCGTCGGCGCGGTTGGTCGCGGGTCTGACCTGGCCGTCAGCGCGGCGGCCGGTGCGCTGGTGGGGCCGGTTCCCGGGTGCCGCCGCGCGCGGGCCGGCGTCGCCTGGGCGCGCAGCACGCCGGCCGGGCCGCGCGGGGCGGCGCCCGCCCGCCCCGGGGGGGCCGCGGGGCGGGGGCGGGGGGCGCGGGGGCGGGCCGCCCGCCGGCGGGGCCGAGCGGGCCGATCCGCTCGGCCAGCGCGTCTGCCGGGGTACGGCCCCTGGCCGGGTAGCGGTCGCGGAACGCGGCGACCATGGCCAGCAGGGAGTCGTCGGCACCCAGCCTGGCCAGTCCGTCGAGGGCCAGGTCCAGGCAGGTCAGCGCCGCCCGGCGCAGGCCGTCGTCGCCCAGCCCGTGCGGGCAGGCGGCAAGCCAGGCACGCTGGTCGGCGCCGGCGCAGGCGGCCCGCGCACCGTCGGCGGCCACCTGGTCGTCGAGCAGCGCGGTGGTCACCGCGACGGCGACCGGCCACAGGTCGTCCGGCTGGGCGTCGAGGTAGCGGATCTCCAGCCAGCCGCGCGGGCGGACCGGCGGGAACAGCGTGCTGGCATGCCGCACCAGGTCGTCGTGGGTGGGTGGCCGGCGCAGCGGGCCGGCGCCGCGCAGCCAGTCGCCGAAGGTCGAGCCGTCCCGCACCGCCACCAGCCGGCCGTCGCCCTGGGCGTCGTCGTGGTCGCGGACCATCATCAGCCGGGCCGTGAGCAGGAAATCGGCGAAGCGCGCCGGCAACTCGGCCGGCGGGCTGGCCGAGGCGTCGACCGGGCGGATCCGGGTCGGGTCGAGGTTCTCCCACATCCGGGTCCGGCCGGAGCGCATGGCGAGGAGCCGGCCGAGCCGGGCGGGGGATGCGGCGAACATCCCGACCAGCACCGGCCGCAGCACGTGGGCCAGCCGGAAGCGGCGGGCCACGTCCAACGGGTCCGTTCCGGCGTCCAGGTTGACCTGGACCGACGCGCTGGAGCACATCATCACCGCGCCAGCCCGGTGGCCGCTGGCCGCCCAGTAGTCGGCCATCGCGACGTAGCGGCCGGTGGTCAGCTGCTGGACCGGGCGACGCAGCGGGTCGAGCCCGAGGCCGGCGATGCCCAGCCCGGCTTCGGCCAGCGCGGCGCGCACGTCGGCCAGGTCCGCGCGCACCGCCGCGACCGCCGCCGGCAGCGGCGCCGGCGGGCCGGACAGCTCCAGCTGGCCGCCGGGCTCGAAGGTGACCCGGCTGCCGCCGGCCGGCAGCACCGCGTCGCCGCCGCCGGCGCTGCCCGCGCCGGCGCCGAGCAGCGGGGCGAGCGCCGCCGAGGCGCGGGCCGGCGCGACCGGCCGGCTGCAGTCGGCCAGGTCCACCACCAGCCATTCGGTCTCGACGCCGACGCGGCGTGGGCCGGCGCGGGCGGGCAGGCAGTCGGCGGCGTAGGCCAGCACCTCGTCGACCGTGAGCCCGCCCCGGCGGATCGGCTGGGTGGCTGCGCCGTCGGCCGTCAGCGGGCGGGGAACGGTCGGCCTGACCATGCCGACCGCGCCGGTAGCCGGTCCGGTGGGCGATGATCGGTGCTGCCGTGCCATGGGCTCCTCCCCGGGACGCCAGGTCGCCCACGCGCCTACCCACGGCGGCGCCGCCGTTCGCTCACCCGCCCGGCCGTACACCCGGATCGGGGCGCCCAGAACGGTCGCGCGGAACCAACCGGCCCGCCCGCCCACAACCGGGACGAAGGACCCTGATCAGCCGGTGTTGGCCGGGGTGTGCTCTCCTTGTCCTGCCGTGCTGAAACGCCGTCCTGCCGTGCTGAAACGCCGCACATCCGGCTGGCGGGACGGAACCGACGGGACGGCGGTTGCCGGCGGCTTGGGCTGACCGGCACGCGGCAGGCGCTTGGGGCTACCGGAGGGTGATGTGGGGTGAGCGGGCCGGATCGGGCGGCTGCCGGCCGTTCGGCGATGGACGAGTACCGGCGGCGCCGGGCGCTGTTCGTCGCCGAGCGGGCCGACCGGCGGACACGCGCCGCGCTGCTCGCCGCCGGGTCGGCGGCCGCGGCGGCGGCGGTCTTCGTGCTGCTCGGGCTCGCCCTCGAGCTTTCGACGGGCGGCCTGGTGCGGCTGGGGCTGGCCGCCGCGGTGGTGGTGCTGGTCGTCGCCGCCGTCCGGTTCTACCGGATCCCGCCGGAGATCGAGGCGTGGCGCCGGGACGCCGCCGCCGAGCGGCGCACCGCCAGGGCGCTCGACCGGCTGGCCCGGGCCGGCTACACGGTCCTGCACGACCGGTCGACGCCCGAGTCCGCCGGCAACATCGACCACATGATCATCGGGCCGTCCGGGGTGTGGGTGGTGGAGACCGACGCGCACCGCGGCACCGTCCGGCAGAACAGCGCCGGCCTGTGGGTCGGCCAGGTGCCGCTGCGGGCCAGGCTCGGCCTGGTGGCCTGGACGGGGGAGCAGGTCAGCGCGCAGCTGCTGGCCGATCTGCCGGAGGGCTGGCAGCTGTCCGCGCAGACGGTGATCGCGTTCGCGCACGCCGACGTGCCGGGTGGGCTGGCCCTCGTCGACGGCGTGCTGCTGCTGCCGGCCAGCGGGGTGGCCGAGTACGTGCTGTCGGCCGGGGTGGTGCTGCGCCCGCTGGACGTCGCCATGCTCGTCGACGTGGCCGAACGGGCACTGCCGGCGTACGAGGTCGCCGGCCCGCCGCCGACCTGGTCCGCGCTCGCCCGCCTGCGCGCCATGCGCCGCCGCTGACGTCGCTGGCCGTCGAGGCGCGGGGCGGCGACGTCGGCCCCACCCTCTGCCTGGTCGGCCGGGCGAGGGCTGGGCCGACAGTCAGCGCGGCTGGTCCGGGTCGGCGACCGTGATCTCCGGGCGCGGCCGGGGCGGGACCGAGTCGAGGTAGCCCGGCGGGAGCAGGACGCCGGTGCCGTCCGGCTCGTCGTAGGCGCCGGGCTCGTAGGACGGCACGAACGGCTGGACCGGGCCGTCGTAGCCGGGGTCGTCCGGGTCGTGGTCGGCTACCCCGATCGCGGCCGCCGGGACGCGTCGGCGGCCGGCGAAGTCCTCCGGGCCCATGCCGGGCGGGTCCAGCTCCGCCGGATCGAGGTCCTCCGGGACCAGGTTGGTGTCGTCCACCTCGCCGTGCATCTTCGACCCGTTGAGCACGACCGGGATCTCCATGTCGCCGACGACGTGCTCCACGTAGTAGGCGCGGTTGCCGATCAGCCACAGCGCGAACCCGGGGTCGAGCCGGGGCAGCATGTCGGCGGCCACGTCGGTCAGGCCGAGCGCCTCCCGGGTCGCCGGGATCTGGTCGGTGGACTGCTTGTAGAGAATCCGGGTCGCGGTCTCGGCGAGCAGGCCCTTGGCGACCTCAACCGAGTCCGGGGACGCGGACAGCAGGTCGGAGATCCGGTGGGCCACGATCGCGTTCGCGCAGCCCCACTGCCTGGCCAGCTTCTGCTGCGCCGACAGCCGGCGGACCAGGCCGGCGAACCGCATCAGCCGCCAGCACTCGTCGTAGACGACGTAGCGCTGCACGCCGTCCTGGCGCATCAGGGCCGCCTCCATCCAGCCCTGCGCGCAGGTCATGATCAGTGCGATCATCTCGTCGGACGCCTGGACCCGCTCCAGGTTCAGCACCGCGATCGGCTGGTCGAAGTCCAGCGGCGTGGTGGTCGGGCCGTCGAACAGGCCCTTGAGCGCACCGTGGGTGAGCCGGCGCAGGGTGAGGGTGGCGTCGCGGGAGGCGTCGCGCAGTTCGGCGGCCGTCATCGGCAGGCCGGCGCAGTCCTCCTCGGAGGGGTTGGTCATCGCCTCGAGCACCTGCGGCAGCAGTGGCGTGGCCCACCGGTCCGTGGTGGCCCCGGTGATCTGCCGGCTGACCACGTCGAGCGCCAGGTCGATCGCGGTGTGCTCGGGCGGGCTGAGCGGCGCGCCCTTCGCCGTCTCGATCAGTGACGCCAGCAGCGCCGATCGGGCCCGCTTGACCTCCCGCGCCCAATCGTGGTCGTGGATGCCGCGCGGCCGGGGAGGCGCGTCCAGCGGGTTGAGCCGGGTGGACAGCCCGGGGCCGATGTAGGTCGGCTCGCAGCCGAGCCGGCGGGCCAGCCGGGTGTACTCGCCCTTCGGGTCGCAGGGCACCGCCGCCTGGTAGCCGAAGGCGGCGCCCCGGGAGATCAGCGTCTTCAGCAACGCCGACTTGCGGGAGCCGACCGCCCCGAACACGGCGAAGTTTGGGTTCTCGATGACCTGCTGCCGGTACAGCTCGAACACGTCGAATACGAACGAGTTGCCCGACCAGACGTGCCGGCCGATGTACATCCCCGGCACGTCTAGGCCGGCGTCCACGACGAACGGGTAGATCCCGGCGATCTGGGCTGTGGTCTCCATGTGCGCCGGCAGGCGCAGCTTGTGGAACGTCTGGCCGCGGAACGGGCCACGCAGCCTGGGCGGCTGTGCTCCCCGGCGCAGGGCGGCCTGCGCGCGGCGCATGGCGGCGCGCTCGGCCGTCGCGGCCGCCCGTGCCTCGCGCCGGGAGCGGCGGGACCAGCCCTTCGCCGAGCGGCGGCGCCTGCGCGGGTCACCGCCGAGGTCGACGTAGCCGGTCGCGTGCCGGCCCGGGTCCACGCTGGCGTCGTCCACCGGCCCTGCGTAGTACCCGTCGTCGTCGTAGCCGCCGTAGCCGTCGTAGCCGCCCGTGTCGGCGAGGCCGGCGTACCCGTCCGGGCCGCCCTCGTCCTGGCCCTGGTAGGCGTCGAGCCCGCCGTATCCGGCGGCGTCATCGTAGCTTCCGGTACCGGCGTAGCCGGCGCCGTCCCGGCCGTTGTGGCCGTGCGCGCGGGCGTAGTTGTCGTGCCCGTCATCGACGCCGGTCGCGTCGCCCGGGCGGAGCGGACCGGTCATGAGACCCCCACGGCAAATGGCAGGGCGGCGACGGCGAAGCCCTGGTCCTGCTCGCCGACCAGGCGGACCATCTCCAGCCGGCTGCGCGACGCCAGCGTCTCGGCCTCGCCGCAGGCGTCGGCCAGGCTGTCCAGGTCGTCCGCGGAGACCGTGACGAAGCCGTGGAACTTGAACGCGCCGAACCCGGCGATCAGCTCCTGCTCCCGGCGCTCCACCTCGTCCGCCTCGGTGACGTCGCGCTGGGTGGTTACCTTGCCGACCTTGTCCCGCATCTGCTGCTCGCCGATGTGGGCCATCCTGCGGCGGTTGATCGCCTTCTCCGCCTTGCGGCCGGGCACCGGCTCGACGATCAACGAGACCGTGCGCCGGCAGGTGGTCTCCAGCAGCAGCGGCGCGAGGAACGCCGCCGGCGACGGGACCCGGGGCCAGCCGTTGATCCAGTAGGTGGTGTGGAAACCGGAGTCGGTCCGGTAGTGGTCCCAGGCCGCGACCGCGCGCACCGGGCCGGCGACGGCCGGGTCGACGCCGGACGCCAGCCCCTTGAGCCCACCGGCCAGGTCGGTGGACGCGCCACCGCGGGCGTCGATCACGTCGATCGAGTACGGGTCATAGGTGGTGCGGATGACCGCCGCCAGCGCCCGCGGCGGCAGCCAGCCGATCGTGTTGATCGAGGCCCGGGCCAGCGCCGCCTCCATCGTGCGCAGTTCGCCGAGCAGCACCGCGCAGGCCGCCCGGTCACCGCCACCGGCCCGCTGGATCGCGCGGCGGGCGTCGCGGGCCCGTAGCTGGAAGGCCAGGTAGGTCTCGTGGCGCTGGGCGACGGGGCCAGCGGCGTCGATCACCTGCTGGTAGGCCTGCGCCGCCCAGGAGTCGTCGTGGTGGCCGCGGACCCGCCAGTGCCGCTGCAGCGAGTCCCCTGAGTCGGGCAGGGTGCGCTCCAGCCACTGCAGCCGGGACAGCCGGCCGCCGCCGGCGGTCAGCCCGGCCAGCAGCTCACCCCAGGCATCCACCCTGGCCTGCTGGTCCCCGGACTCCAGCAGGGCGAACTGGCTGCCCTGCACCTGGAGCACCGCCGTGTAGGTGTTCTTCTTGGCATCCTTGACGACCGCGACGTACCGCCCGTTGCCCACCGGAACGGAGAGCATCACCAGGGAGGACAACGGGCCGGGCAGAACGGTTCTGGTGATCTGGTCCTCGTCCGGGCCTAGCCGGAAGAACGCCCCGCGGAACAACGTCTCGCCTGTCACCTTCTGCATCGCGTAGCCGAACAAGATCGGCACCCATTGGTCGAGGTTACGGTCCTCGATCCGAACGAACGCCACGAAGCCGAGTGCGACGGCCACGAGGAGCCACGCCGGTGCGAGCAGCACCGGTGAGCGCAGCGCCCCGAGTACACAGACCATCACCCCGACCAACAGGCCAAGCTGCGGCCAGCGCAGCCCAAGCAGGACTCCGCCGCGTTCGAGCGGGCCGAACCGGTAGGTGCGCTCCGTAGCCATGCTCCTATCCCACTACCTTCGACCCGGCACGATTCAGCCGCCGCTCCGGCCCGGACCGCCCGTCACCCGTGGGCGCGGCGGCGGGACCACAGGTGGCCGGACCGCCGGCCCAACCCCGGCCGACGCCGCACCGTTCGACGACGCCGGCGGCGACATGGTTGTCCGGCCCCGCGGGGCGGCGACCCGGGCCGCCGAGGAACGCACGGGAGATGCGGAGGGCAGGGCCTTGCGCGCCGCCGCCGCCGTCAGGCCACTGCCGCTGGCGACCGTGCCGGCGCGGGCGGGGCGGGGCGCACCCGGGCGCGCCGGCAGGCCCGGCCGAGCAGCGCGGATCATCGGCCGGCCAACGGAGGGCCCGGCGCCGATCGCGGCGGGCGCCGCGCCAGCGGCGTCGCCGATCAGGCCGGCGCGGTTGCGGGCCTGCAGCCGGGCGCCGATCCCGCGGAACGTCTCCCGGGACGTCTGGCCGAGCAGCGCTCCAGCGCCCTGACCGAACGAGGCGGCGCCGCGCCGGCCCATCGAACCGACCGCCCGCATCAGGTGGACGTCGGCGAAGCCGAACAACTGCATCAGCATGAACGGGGCGAACACCGCCGCGATCATCACGACGATCCCACTGAGAATGGTCAACGTCTGGTCTACCGCTGATCCGCTGGAGTCTCCAGCCATCCCAGCGCCAAGCGTGAAGATCGCGTAAATTACCGGCTTCGCGAAGATCAGCGCGAGGAGCAACTCGGTGGCCCGCTTCATCCATGTGCTGGTGGACATCGCCGGCTGACCCGCGAGATAGATGGGGATGAACACCGCGACGACGATGATCGCGACTTTCCGGATATAGAGCACCACGAAGAGCGCAAACGAGAAGATCGCGACGAGCAGTGACAGGACCATGTCAAGCGCGAAGTTGCCCTGTTCCGGCAGCGCGCGCAGCTCCGCGACCAGGCTCGCTCCCAGTGGCTGCCCGTCGCCGAACGCCTCCGCGATCCCGTCGGACGCCGCCAGCATCATCTGCAACAGCGTGAGCGCGACGAACGAACCAAGAATCGCTGTCCCGGTCGACCCGATGGCCCTCGCGAACACGTGCGGGTCACCCCGCACGGCCCCGACGATGCACGAGCACAGGAACAGGCCCGTGACCACCAGCAGGGCGACTCCGAAGACGATGTTGTAGTTCTCGACCACGTAGTCGGCCCGCAGGTCGATGGCGGTTTTCTGCGCGGCGAAACTGAACACCGACGCCGACAGATCCGCCGCCATGTTGCAGAACGCAGACCCGATCGAGTCAAGAAACCC
>JADGHD010000165.1 GCA_019689615.1 Frankia sp.
GCGCATGACCTCCTCGACGCCCGCCAGCCCGCACCCGACCAGCTCCGCCGCCCCCCTGGTTCCGCTCGCCCCCGTCGGCGCCCTCGCCTCCGCGCGGGTGGCCCTGGTCGGCGACCGGAGCGCCGACGTCGCCGCGCATGGCCGCATCCCGACGATCATCCGGCAGCTGCGCGAGCGGGACGGGCTCGCGCTGGACGCCTACTGGGTGCCCACCCCCGACGCAGCCGAGCCGGGCGCGCTCGCCGGGTTCGACGCCATCTACCTGGTGCCCGGGAGCCCCTACGAGAACGAGGCCGGGGCGCTCGCGGCGGTCCGGTTCGCCAGGGAGAACAGGGTGCCGTTCCTCGGCACCTGCGGCGGCTTCCAGTACGCGGTCCTCGAGTTCGCCCGCGACGTCTGCGGGCTGCGCGACGCGGCCCACGCCGAGGTGGCGCCGGAGGCCGGCGAGCCGGTGATCGTGTCGCTGGCCTGCTCGCTGCGCGGCCACGAGGACGCCGTGCGGATCGAGCGGGACTCGCTCGCCGAGTGGGTCCTCGGCGTGGAGCGCACCGTCGAGCGCTACTTCTGCTCCTACGGCGTCGCCGCCGGCTACCTCGACCGGCTGCGCGCCGCCGGCCTGCGCTTCACCGGGACGTCCGACGATGGCGAGGTCCGGGTCGTTGAGCTGGCCGACCACCCGTTCTTCCTGGCCACGCTGTTCCAGCCGGAGCTGGTGGCCGACCCGTCGCGGGTTCACCCGGTGATCCGCGGCTTCGCCACCGCCGCCGTCGCCCGGGCCGCCCAGCGCCGCGCCGCCGCCCGCGGCGGCGTCCGCGGCGCCGTCCGCGAGGCCGCCCCCGTCGTCGTCGAGGAGGCCGCGGCGTGCTGACCGAGGACTTCATCGCGGTGCTGCGCGACGAGGGCACGCGGCTGGCCGAGGTGGCCGAGCGCGCCGGCCTGGGCACGAAGGTGCCGTCCGCCCCGGGCTGGCGGGTGCGAGACCTGCTCAGCCACACCGGCCGGGTGTACCGCTGGGCGCGGTCGTACCTGGTCACCGGGGACGAGCGGCGCCGGCCGATCGACGGCGACGGCGAACCGCCGCCGGTCCCCGACGCCGAGCTGCCCGCCTGGCTGCGGGCGGGCCACGCGGCCCTCGTGGACGCGCTCGAAGCGGCAGACCCCGCCCTGACCTGCTGGACGTTCCTGCCCGGGGCGACGTCGCCGCGGGCGTTCTGGGCCCGCCGGCAGGCGCACGAGACCGCCGTGCACCGGGTGGACGCCGAGCAGGCCCTGGCCGGCGCGGCGACCCCGCCGCGGGACGCGTTCCCCGCCGACTTCGCCGCCGACGGCATCGACGAGCTGCTCGCCGGGTTCTTCGGCCGCCGGCGGGGTGACCTGCTCGCGCCCGAGCCGGTCGCGCTCGCGGTCCGCTGTGCCGACGTCGACGCCGGCTGGACGATCCGGATCGGCCCGCACGGCCGCGAGATCACCTGCACCGCCGACGACGGCGCCGACTGCCGCATCACCGGCGCCGCGAGCGACCTCTACCTCTTCCTCTGGAACCGCCAGGACGCCGACCGGCTCGACGTCAAGGGCGAGGCGGCCGTGCTCGGCCTCTGGCGCGCGCTCGCGAGGATCCGCTGAGCCGACGCCGACAGCCGGTACCGACGTACCGCGGATACGTCGGCATCTGCCGGTCCTGGTGGGTAGCGTCGCCGGAGTGCAGGGTGTGAGGCGCGAGGCCACGGGACGGTGATCCGGAGGCGTCGGACTGGCTGGCGGGCCTGCCCGCGGCCGCGGGGCCGGTGGCGGTGACACCGGCGGCGGGCGGCGGCACGGGCTGGGTGCGGCGGCTGTGGGGGTGCCTGCTGCGGCACCGCCGCGACGTGGTGTTCGCCGTCGGCGCCGCGGCCATTGGCAGCCTGGCCCAGGCGTTGGTGCCGCTTGTGGCCCGCCAGATCATCGACAAGGTCGTGATCGTGCGGTCCTCGCCGCTGTGGCCGTGGCTGCTCCTCCTGCTCGCCGCCGCGCTGGCCAACTTCGGGTTCGCCTACGTGCGCCGCTACCACGGCGGCCGGGTGGCCCAGGCGGTGCAGTACGACCTGCGCAACGCGATCCACGACCACCTGCTCACCCTGGACCTGGCCAGCCTTCGCCGGATGCCCACCGGCCAGCTGGTGGCGCGCGCCAGCTCGGACACGGCCGTCGTGCAGGGCCTGCTCAGCTTCCTGCCGCTGCTGTCCGGCAACCTGCTGATGATGGCCGTGTCGCTGGTCATCATGTTCGTGCTCGCGCCGGTGCTGGCCCTGGTCGCGGTCGTCGTGTTCCCCGCGCTGGTCGCCGTGTCCGTCCGGATGCGGCTGCGGGTGTTCCCGGCGACCTGGGACAGCCAGCAGCGCGAGGGCGACGTCGCCCAGATCGTCGACGAGGACGTCGGCGGGGTGCGCGTCGTCAAGGCGTTCGGCCAGGAGGGCCGGGAGCTCGACCGGCTGGTCGGCGCGGCCAGCGCGCTGTACGGGTCGCGGCTGCGCGCCGTGCGGCTGCGGGCCCGCTACCAGCCGTTGCTGACGTCGATCCCGACGTTCGCCCAGGTCGCGATCCTGGCGCTGGGCGGCTGGCTGGCCGTGCGCGGAAGGATCTCGATCGGCACGTTCCTGGCCTTCTCCACCTACGTCGCCCAGTTCGCCGCGCCGGCCCGCCAGCTCGCCGGGCTGCTGACCATGGGCCAGGCCGCCAGGGCCAGCGTCGACCGGATCTTCCAGCTGCTCGACCACCAGCCGGCGATCATCGACGCCCCGGGCGCCGTCGACCTCGGCTCCCCGCCCGGACCGGCCGGGGTGCCCAGCCAGCCAGGACCCGCGGGCCAGCCCGGGTCGTCGCCGGTGCGCGGGGAGGTCGTCTTCGAGAAGGTCACGTTCGCCTACCCGGCGGCCGACCCGGACGGCCCGGCGGGTCCGCCGGTGCTGCGGGAGTTCGACCTGCGGATCGCGGCGGGGGAGCGGGTCGCGCTGATCGGCGCGAGCGGGAGCGGCAAGTCGACCGTGGCCATGCTGCTCGCCCGGTTCTACGACCCGGACGCCGGCCGGGTCAGCATCGACGGCCACGACCTGCGCACGGTCCGGCTCGCCTCGTTGCGCCGCCAGCTCGCCTTCGCGTTCGAGGACAGCTTCCTGTTCTCCGACACGGTCCGGGCGAACATCGCCTACGGCCGCCCGGACGCGACCGACGCCGAGATCGTCGCCGCGGCCCAGGCCGCCGCCGCGCACGAGTTCATCCTCGACCTTCCCCAGGGCTACGACACCGTCGTCGGCGAGCGCGGGCTGTCGCTGTCCGGCGGTCAGCGCCAGCGGATCGCGCTGGCCCGGGCGATCCTGGCCAACCCCCGGGTCCTCGTCCTCGACGACGCGACCAGCGCGGTCGACGCGAGCACCGAGGAGCGCATCCACGACGCGCTGCGCGAGGTGCTCCCCGGCCGCACCACCCTGCTGGTCGCGCACCGGATGTCCACGCTGCGGCTGGCCGACCGGGTCGTCGTCCTCGACCGCGGGCGGGTGGTCGACGAGGGCAGCCACGCCGAGCTGTCCGAGCGCAGCGCCGCCTACCGCTCGCTGCTCGCCGGGCTCGAGGAGGAGCAGGAGGGCGGGCCGGCCGACCGGGTCGAGACGCTCGCCGCGGTCACGGCCGCGGCCTGGGACGCGGCGGCCGCGCGCCGGGCCGCGAACAGGGATGCCGCCTTCCCCGGGGCGCGGGCGGACGGCCGAGGGGTCTCGCTTGGCGCCGGGCTCGGCGGGAGCGGCGGCGCGCAATGGCGGATGAGCCTGTCCCCGACCCCGGAGCTGCTGGCCGGCGTCGCGAAGCTGCCGCCGGTCACCGACGTGCCGACGGTCGACCTCGCCACCGAGAGCCAGCCCGACCCGCGGTTCAGCCTGCCCCGCCTGCTGCGCGCGTTCCGCCGGCCGCTGCTGGTCGGCCTGCTGCTCGTGGTCATCGACTCGGTCGCCGGGCTCGCCGGCCCGACCCTGGTCAAGACCGGCATCGACGAGGGCGTGGCCACCGGCTCGGTCGCCGCCGTCGGTACCGCCGCCGCGATCTTCTACGGGCTCGCCGTGCTCAACCTCGTCGACCAGGCGGCCCAGACCATCGTCACCGGCCGGACCGCCGAGCGGATCATGCTGTCGCTGCGGATCAGGATCTTCGCCCAGCTGCAGCGGCTGTCGCTGGACTACTACGAGCGCGAGATGTCTGGGCGGATCATGACCCGGATGACCAGCGACGTCGACCAGTTCGCCCGGCTGGTCGAGAACGGCCTGCTCGCCGCGCTCGTCTCGGCGGTGACCTTCGTCGGCGTCGGCATCGCGCTGCTGGTGATGGACGTCGAGCTCGGCCTGCTCACGCTGCTGGTGATCATCCCGCTGGCGCTCGCCACCCGGGCGTTCCGCCGCCGCGCCGCCCGGCTGTACGACCTGTCGCGGGAACGGCTGTCGATCGTCAACGCCGACTTCCAGGAGAGCGTCTCCGGGGTGCGCGAGGCCCAGGCCTTCGCCCACGAGGCGGCGAGCGTGGCGCGGTTCCACGAGCTGGGCGGGCGCTACCTGCAGTCGCGGGTCGCGGCGCAGCGGCTGGTGGCCCTCTACTTCCCGTTCGTCGCGTTCCTGTCCGCGGTCGCGGACGCGGTCGTGCTCGGCGTGGGCTCCGCCTTCGTGGCCGACGGGCAGCTCACCGCCGGCGCGCTGATCGCCTTCCTGCTCTACGTCGACCTCTTCTTCTCCCCGATTCAGCAGCTGTCGCAGGTGTTCGACGCCTGGCAGCAGACCAGGGTCTCGGTCGGCCGGATCGCCGACCTGATGCGCCGCGAGACGCTGACCCCGCCGGCCTCCCACCCGGTCGCCCCCGGGCGGCTGCGGGGTGAGCTGGAGCTGTCCGACGTGCGGTTCACCTACCCGGGCACCGACCAGGCCGGCGAGGCGCTGCGCGGGGTGAGCCTGACCGTGCGGGCGGGGGAGACGGTGGCGCTGGTCGGCGAGACCGGCGCCGGCAAGTCGACGGTGATGAAGCTGCTGGCCCGCTTCTACGACCCGGACGCTGGCGCCGTCCGGGTCGACGGCCACGACCTGCGCGACCTGGACCTCACGGCGTTCCGCCAGCAGCTCGGCTACGTGCCGCAGGAGCCGTTCCTGTTCGCCGGCTCGATCCGGCTGAACATCGCCTACGGCCGGCCGGGGGCGACCGACGCCGAGGTGGAGGCCGCCGCCCGGGCGGTCGGCGCGCACGACTTCATCGCCGCGCTGCCTGGCGGCTACCTGCACGAGGTCGCCGAGCGCGGAATGTCGCTGTCTGCGGGCCAACGGCAGCTGATCGCGCTCGCCAGGGCCGAGCTGGTCGACCCGGCGGTGCTGCTGCTCGACGAGGCGACGTCCAACCTGGACCTGGCGACCGAGGCGAAGGTCGCGGCCGCGATGCGGCGGGTCTCCCGGGCCCGCACCACCGTGCTGATCGCCCACCGGCTGCAGACGGCGCGCGCCGCCGACCGGATCTTCGTCCTCGACGGCGGCCGGGTCGCCGAGTGCGGCAGCCACGACGAGCTGCTGGCCGCCGGCGGGCGCTACGCCGCGATGTGGCGGGCGTTCGAGCAGGCCACGCTGGCGGCTCCGGCGCCGGCGCCGGCCGTGGGGATCGGGGAGTAGCGCGCGGCCCCTGGCCTCACTGGTCGCCGGCCGCCAGCGCGTCGGTCACGGCCCGTGCGAGCGCGTCCGGCGGCCGGTCGACGTCGACGGTCAGGGCGTGCTCGTCCGGCCCCGGCTCCTCCAGCGCGGCGAACTGCGAGTCGAGCAGGCTCGTCGGCATGAAGTGGCTTCGCCGGGCCGCCATCCGCCGCCCGATCAGCTCGGGCGAGCCGCGCAGGTAGACGAACAGCAGCGGGTCCTCGGCGCCGGGCCGCTGCGCCGCCCCGGCGGCGGCGCCGGCCCGCAGGATGTCCCGGTAGCGGCGGCGCAGCGCCGAGCAGGTGACGACGCCGGGCTCGCCGGCGCGGACCCGGTCGCGGATCCAGTGGGCGATCGTGACCAGCCACGGCCAGCGGTCGGAGTCGGTGAGCGGGACGCCGGCGGCCATCTTGACGATGTTCGCCCGCGGGTGCAGGTCGTCGGCCTCGGCGTACGGCCAGCCCAGCCGCTCGGCGACGGCCCGGGCGACGGTCGTCTTCCCGCTGCCGGCGACACCGGTCACCACGAGTACCCGTGGCCGCGGCACCACCAGGCGCGCTGGCGGCGGGGAAGCGGGCGACGGGGCTTGCTCTGCCATCAATCCTGTTGGCCTTCCGGTGACGGCGGTGGGCTGCCGCCAGCATCCACCACGGCCAGTCAGCCGGTGGCACACGCCACCCAAGTAGCGTGAAAACAGGCGGTAGTCTCCCGGGTGGGCACGGCGGGGGCAACGAGGCCCTTCCCCCACGCCAGCCAGGCGTCCGCCCGCGCGGGCGCCGGCGTCCGCCGACGCCGCGGCAGGCAGGCCAGCACCCTCCACCCGACGCAACGGCGCGTCCGTCACTCATCGTCACCGCATCAGGTCCTGGAGGCCCTTCATGCATCGCCCCCGGCGGTTCTCCGTCCTGTCCCTTGTCGCCGTGGCCGCGGCCGCGTTCGCGCTTGGCGCCTGTGCGGAGGACGACGACGAGGGCACGTCGGCCGCGCCGTCGCCGGGTGCGACCGGGATCGCCGCGCTGAACCTCGTCGAACCCGGTGTGCTCACCATCGCCACCGACTCGCCGGCCTACGAGCCGTGGTTCGCCGACAACGACCCGACCAACGGCAAGGGCTTCGAGAGCGCCGTCGCCTACGCGATCGCCGAGGAGCTCGGCTTCACCCCCGACCAGGTGAAGTGGGTGACTGTCCCGTTCAACAGCTCCTACGCCCCGGGCGAGAAGAACTTCGACTTCGACATCAACCAGATCTCCATCACCGACGAGCGCCGCCAGGCGGTCGACTTCAGCGACGGCTACTACGACGTCGCGCAGGCCGTCGTCGCGCTGGAGTCCTCGCCGATCGCCGGGGCCACCACACTCGCCGAGCTCAAGGACGCCAGGCTCGGCGCCCAGGTCGGCACCACCAGCCTCGACGCCATCAACGAGTACGTCCAGCCGAACACCCCGGCCGCCGTCTTCAACGACACCAACGACGCCAAGAGCGCCCTGGAGAACGGCCAGATCGACGGGATCGTGGTCGACCTGCCGACCGCCTTCTACCTGACCGCCGCCGAGATCGAGGGCTCGGTCATCGTCGGCCAGTTCGCCTCCACCGGCGAGCCCGAGCAGTTCGGCCTGCTCTTCGAGAAGGGCAACCCGCTGGTCCAGGACGTGAACGAGGCGCTGGCCGAGCTGAAGTCCAACGGCGAGCTGGGCCGGATCACCGAGGAGTGGCTGGCGGACAGCGCCGGGGCGCCCGTCCTGCAGTGAGCGAAGCAGCCTGGGTCCCGAGCGAGCGCCAGCTCGCTCGGGAACGCCACCGCCGCCGCGCCCGGCGGCGGTCCGGCCTGATCGCCGCGGCCAGCACGGTGGCGGTCGCGGCGATCGCCGTGCTCGGCATCGGGAGCACCTCCGGCTGGCCGCTGGTAAGGGAGCGGTTCTTCTCCTGGGAGGAGATCCGCGAGGCGTGGCCGGCCGTCTCCCACGGCCTCGTCGTCAACCTGAAGCTGTTCGCGATCTGCGCGGCCGCGGCCGGCGTCATCGGCCTGCTCATCGCGCTGGCGCGCACGCTCGCGAGCCCCGTGTTCTTCCCCGTGCGGATCGCGGCGACGGTGTACGTCGACGTGTTCCGCGGGCTGCCCGTGATCCTGGTCGTCTACCTGGTCGGTTTCGGGGTGCCGGCGCTGCGGCTGCAGGGGGCGCCCCGGGACCCGCTGGTCCTCGGCGCGATCGCGCTGACGCTGTGCTACTCGGCGTACGTCGCCGAGGTGATCCGAGCCGGCATCGAGTCCGTGCACCCCAGCCAGGTCGCCGCCGCCAGAGGCCTGGGCCTGTCGCACGCGAAGACGATGCGGTTCGTCGTCCTCCCGCAGGCCCTGCGCCGGGTCGGCCCGCCGCTGCTCAACGACGCGATCAGCCTGCAGAAGGACACGAGCCTGGTCTCCGTCCTGGGCGTGATCGACGCGGTTCGGGCCGCGCAGATCGCCACGTCCGTCAACTTCAACTACTCGCCCTACGTGCTGGCCGGCGTGCTCTTCCTCGCCATCACCATCCCGCTGACCCGCGTCACCGACTATCTGACCGCACGCGGCGCCCGCCGCCGCGGCCACGGCGGGGTGGTCGGCCATGCCTGACCGCTCCACCCAGCCGGTGCTGACCGTGCGCGGCCTGCGCAAGGCGTACGGCCAGACGGTCGTGCTCCGCGACATCGACCTCGAGGTCCACCCCGGCCAGGCGGTGGTCCTGATCGGCGGCAGCGGCTCCGGCAAGTCCACCCTGCTGCGCTGCGTGAACCTCCTGGAGCCGATCAACGACGGCGACATCTACCTGTCCGGCGAGGAGATCAGCGACCCCCGCGTCGACGCCAACCTGGTCCGCCGCCGCATCGGCATCGTCTTCCAGGCCTACAACCTGTTCCCGCACATGACGGTCCTGGAGAACGTCACCCTCGCCCCCATCCGGGTCCACGGCCAGAAGAAGGCCGAGGCACGGGAACGCGCGAAGGCCCTGCTCTCCCGGATCGGCCTGGCCGACAAGCTCGACATGTACCCCGACCGCCTCTCCGGCGGTCAACAGCAACGCCTGGCGATCGTGCGAGCGGTGGCCACCAGCCCCGCGCTGCTGCTGTTGGACGAGATCACCTCCGCCCTCGACCCCGAACTGGTCGGCGAGGTTCTCGACCTGGTCACCGAGCTCAAGCGCGACGGCATGCCCATGGTCATCGCCACCCACGAGATGGCCTTCGCCCGCGAGATCGCCGACGAGGTCCTCTTCCTCGACGCGGGCACCATCGCCGAACGCGGCACCCCCGCCCAGGTCCTCGACCACCCCACCCG
>JADGHD010000166.1 GCA_019689615.1 Frankia sp.
AGGCGGGCCGGCGGCCGAGCGAGGCCGTGATCCCGGCCAGGTGGGCCAGCCGGGCCACCTCGGACGAGCGGAACTTCGGCCCGCCGGGGCGCCCGACCAGGATGGCCAGGCTCGGCCGGCCGACCGGGGCGGCGGCCAGGCACATCCCCCGCTCCGCCCACCGCGGCGGGAAGCCCTCGCTGACGTCGATCACCCGGGGGCCGGCCAGCGGCATCCAGGGCAGCGGGCCGGCCGAGCGCGGCGGGCTGGAGTAGTCGTCCGCGCCG
The DNA here is from genome assembly GCA_019689615.1 of Frankia sp. GTDB lineage: Bacteria > Actinomycetota > Actinomycetes > Frankiales > Frankiaceae > Pseudofrankia. The sequence continues at coordinate 267 of JADGHD010000166.1, forward strand.
AACTCCGGCGCGCCCACCGAGGCCTCCCTGATCCGGACATCGCCCGGCCCTGCCTGCTCCAGCAGCATCGCCCAGTCGGCGTGGAAGACCCCGGGGACCAGGTCGGTCAGCAGGCCCGGTGCCTCCTGCGGCCGGTCGGTGAGCGCGTCCACCAGCTCCAGGTCGTCGCTCACCCCGGCGCCGGGCGCCAGGTACGGCCGCAGCGACTCCACCCGCACCCCGGGCACCGAGTGCGCCGCGGTCAGCACGCTGTCCGCCAGCCCGCCCGGCGGCAGCGCGACCACCAGGTCGTCCACCGCCCCGGCTGGCGAGCGCTCCACCACCGCCAGGCTCACGATGTCGATCCCGGCGCGGCCGAGCGCGGTCGCCACGGCTCCCAGCGCGCCGGGCCGGTCAGGCAGCAGCAGGCGGAGAAGGTACGACATGCTGTAGAGGATTGCGGACGCTGGTGACGCCGGCGTTGCGTCCAGCGCGTCGCTCGGTGTCACGGCGGGTCGCGGTCCTCACACCCGGCCTCGGGCGGGCTGTCAACCGGGGCGGGCCGGCACCGGGCCGGCGGCGGGGTGCGCCGAGCGGTGCCCCGCCTGCCGCTAGCCGTACGATGACCTCACGTAGCTACGCCGGGGCGTCGCTCGCCGTGCCCCCCGGCCCACGTAAGCCAACCGCCCGGCCATCGGCCGGAGGAAAAGGGGTCCCACCGTCATGGCCATCACCCGGGACGAGGTAGCGCACCTCGCCCGCCTGTCGCGGATGTCGCTGTCCGACGACGAGCTGGACGCGCTCGCGCCCCAGCTCGAGGCGATCCTGTCGCATGTCGCCAGGGTCGCCGAGGTCGCCGCCGCCGACATCCCGCCGACCAGCCACGCGGTGCCGCTGACCAACGTCTTCCGGACCGACGCCGTGCAACCGTCGCTGCCCGTCGACGAGGTCCTCGCCGGCGCGCCCGCCGCCGAGGATGGGCGCTTCCGGGTCCCGCGGATCCTCGACCCGCAGGAGTAGGCCCGGCCGGGCACCTGACCCTCGTGGCACCGGCCAGCCAGCCACCCCAGGCCGCCCACCGGCGGCCCGCCAGGCGGGCCAGGACGACGGCAGCGGGGGCCATCCGGGCGGGTTGGCCCCGGCCAGCGGGCACGGCCGACAGTGGGCCGGGCGCGTGCCCGGCCCGCCCGCCAGCACCGAGCCCGCCCGCACCTTCGCCGCGCCGCCCGTGGCCGCCACGACCAAGACATGTAAGGGACTGACAGGCCGATGACCGAAGCCCTCGCCGACGTCGCGCGGCTCACCGCCGCCGAGACCGCGGCCGCGATCGCCCGCGGTGAGCTGTCCGCCGTCGAGGCGACCCAGGCGGCGCTCGACCGGATCGCCAAGGTCGACGAAGCCGTCAACGCATTCCTGCACGTCGACACCGACGGCGCGCTCGCAGCGGCCGCCGCGGTGGACGCCAGCCGGGCCGCCGGCGAGCCGCTCGGCCCGCTGGCCGGCGTGCCGCTGGCGCTCAAGGACGTGCTCGTCGCCCGCGGGATGCCGACGACCTGCGGCAGCCGGATCCTGCATGGCTGGTACCCGCCGTACGACGCGACCGTCACCACCAGGCTGCGCGAGGCCGGGATCGTCATCGTCGGCAAGGCGAACATGGACGAGTTCGCGATGGGCTCGTCGACGGAGAACTCCGCCTACGGCCCCACCCGCAACCCGTGGGACCTGAACCGGATCCCCGGCGGCAGCTCCGGTGGCTCGGCGGCGGCCGTCGCCGCGTTCGAGACGCCGCTGGCCGTCGGCACCGACACCGGCGGCTCGATCCGCCAGCCGGCCGCCGTCTGCGGCCTGGTCGGCGTCAAGCCCACCTACGGCGGGGTCAGCCGGTACGGGCTGGTCGCGTTCTCCAGCTCGCTCGACCAGGCCGGCCCGATGGCCCGCACGGTGCTCGACGCGGCGCTGCTGCACGCCGCGATCGGCGGCCACGACCCGCGCGACTCGACCAGCGTCGAGGTGCCGGTCCCGCCGGTGGTCGAGGCCGCCCAGCGCCGCGACGTCCGCGGGATGCGGGTCGGCGTCGTGCGCGAGCTGTCCGGCGATGGCTACGAGCCCGGGGTGGCGGCCCGCTTCGACGAGGCCGTCGCCGTGCTCGCCGAGCTAGGCGCCGAGGTCGTCGAGGTGAGCTGCCCGCACTTCGACTACGCGCTGCCCGCCTACTACCTCATCGCCCCGAGCGAGTGCTCGTCGAACCTGGCCCGGTTCGACGCGATGCGCTACGGCCTGCGGGTCGGCGACGACGGCGATGCCGGCGCCGAGCAGGTCATGAGCCGCACCCGGGACGCCGGCTTCGGCCCCGAGGTCAAGCGCCGCATCATGATCGGCACCTACGCGCTGTCGGCCGGGTACTACGACGCCTACTACGGCCAGGCGCAGAAGGTCCGCACGCTCATCAGTCGGGACTTCGCCGCCGCGTTCGAGCAGGTCGACGTGCTGGTCTCGCCGACGAGCCCGACGGTGGCGTTCCCGCTGGGGTCCAAGGTCGACGACCCGATCGCGATGTACCTCAACGACCTGTGCACGATCCCGGCCAACCTCGCCGGGCTGCCGGCGATGAGCGTGCCGGCCGGCCTGTCCGAGGGGCTGCCGGTCGGGTTCCAGATCATGGCCCCTGCCTTCGCCGACGACCGGCTCTACCTGGTCGGTGGGGCGCTGGAGGCCGCCCTCGACGCCCGGCGCGGCTACCCGCTGCTGGCCGCGGCCCCCGGCCTGTGAGGAGCGGCTGATGGTCGCGCTGCGCGGGTCGCGCCAGGACCGCACCCTGCTGATCGCCGTCTGGGTGCTCACGGTCGTCGTGCTGGTGCTCGGCGGCCTCGCCCGGGCGTGGCCGCTGCTGGTGTGGGGCGGCATCGGGCTGCTCGCCGCCGTGTTCCTGACCCGCATCTACATCCGCGACACCCGCGGCCCCGGCGCCCCAGGCGGCGGCGCCGGCGCGGGTGGCGGCCCCAACGAGCAGCCAGCTGACGACTCAGAAGACGCCGAGGAGCCCCGGTGAGCACGAGTACCCCGTCCGCGCCGTCCGTGGTCGCGCCCGCGTCGTACGAGGACGCGATCGCCCGCTACGAGCCGGTGATCGGCCTGGAGACGCACGTCGAGCTTGGTACCGCGTCGAAGATGTTCTGCGGCTGCGCCACCACGTTCGGCGCCCCGCCGAACACCCAGGTCTGCCCGACCTGCCTGGGCCTGCCCGGCTCGCTGCCCGTCATCAACGAGGCGGCCGTCCGGTTCACCGTCATGATCGGGCTCGCGCTCAACTGCGAGATCGCGTCCTGGTGCCGGTTTGCCCGGAAGAACTACTTCTACCCGGACATGCCGAAGAACTTCCAGATCAGCCAGTACGACGAGCCGCTGTGCACGAACGGCTGGCTGGCGGTCGAGGTGGACGGCGAGGTCCACCGGGTCGGCATCACCCGGGTGCACCTGGAGGAGGACACCGGCAAGTCGCTGCACGTCGGCGGCACCGGCCGGATCCACGGCGCCACCCACTCGCTGGTCGACTACAACCGGGCCGGCATCCCGCTCGTGGAGATCGTCACCGAGCCGGACATCCGCTCCCCGGAACTCGCCCGGGCCTACGTCGACGAGCTGCGGGCGCTGTGCCGGGCGCTGGCCGTCTCCGACGTCCGGATGGAGCAGGGCTCGCTGCGCTGCGACGCCAACGTCTCGCTGCGCCCACGCACCGCCCCGGGCGAGCCACCGGCGCCGTTCGGCACCCGTACCGAGACGAAGAACCTCAACTCGCTGCGCTCGGTCGAGCGGGCCATCCGGTACGAGATCACCCGCCAGGCGGCGCTGCTCGACGCCGGCGAGCGGATCACCCAGGAGACCCGGCACTTCGACGAGAACACCGGCCGCACGGCGTCCGGGCGGTCCAAGGAGGAGGCGACCGACTACCGGTACTTCCCCGAGCCCGACCTCGCGCCGCTCGCGCTGTCCCGGGAGTACGTCGAGGCGGTGCGGGCGTCGCTGCCGGAGCTGCCGTCCCAGCGGCGCGCCCGGCTGATCGCCGAGCACGGGTTCTCCAGCAAGGACCTGGCCGACATGAACAACGCGGGCGTGCTCGACCTCGTCGAGCAGACGATCGCCGCCGGCGCCCCGGCGGCGGCCGCCCGCAAGTGGTGGCTCAACGAGCTGGCCCGCCGCGCCGCCGACGCCACGGTCACCCCGGCCGAGCTGCCGATCCAGCCGGTCCAGGTCGCCAGGATCGTCGAGCTGGTCGCCGAGGGCACGCTCACCGACGCGCTCGCCCGCAAGGTGATCGACGGCGTGCTCGCCGGCGAGGGCGGCCCGGACGAGGTGGTCGCCGCCCGCAACCTCGCGGTCGTTACCGACGACTCGGCCCTGTCCGCCGCGGTCGACGCCGCGATCGCCGCCGCCCCCGACATCGCCGACAAGGTCCGCGGCGGCAAGATCAACGCCGTCGGCCCGCTGGTCGGCGCGGTCATGAAGGCGATGAAGGGCCAGGCAGACGCCGCCGCCGTGCGCGCCCTGCTGCTGGAGCGCCTCGGCGCCGGCTGACCGGCGGGCGGCCCGGTCTCACCCGTCGGCGCGGGGCGGCGCTGGTTCGTCCCGCGCCGGGCGGCAGTCTCCTGTCGTCCTGCCCGGGCGGTGGCCCGTTGTCGTCCCGCCCGGGCCGCGGGCGCTGTGTGGCAGCATGGGCGGGATGGCCGCCTCGTCCGGGACGCTGTACGCCACCAGCGACATCCACGTCCGCCACCGGGAGAACCGGGCCGTCGTCGAGGCGATGTGGCCGACGGGGGACGAGGACTGGCTGCTCGTGGTCGGCGACGTCGCCGAGTACGTCGCCGACATCCGCTGGGCGCTCGAGCTGCTGGCCGGCCGGTTCGCCCAGGTGGTCTGGGTGCCGGGCAACCACGAGCTGTGGACGCCCAGCCGCGACCCGGTCCAGCTGCGCGGCGTCGCCCGGTACTGGCACCTGGTCGACCTGTGCCGCGAGCTCGGCGTGCTCACCCCGGAGGACCCCTACCCGGTCTTCACCGGCCCGGACGGGCCGGTCCGGATCGCGCCGCTGTTCCTGCTCTACGACTACACCTTCCGCCCCGACGGCACGGCAACCAAGGAGGAGGCGCTCGCCTACGCCTACTCCACCGGGATCGTCTGCTCCGACGAGGCGCTGCTGTACCCGGACCCCTACCCGGGCCGGGACGACTGGTGCCGGGCCCGGGTGGCGGCGACCCAGGCCCGCCTCGACGCGCTGCCCGCCGACGGCCTGCCGACGGTCCTGGTCAACCACTTCCCGCTGGTCCGCGACCCGACCCGGGTGCTGCGCTACCCGGAGTTCGCCCAGTGGTGCGGGACCGAGCTGACCGCCGACTGGCACGTCCGCTACCGGGCGAGCGTGGTCGTCTACGGCCACCTGCACATCCCCAGGACGACCTACCACGACGGCGTCCGCTTCGAGGAGGTCTCCCTCGGCTACCCGCGGGAGTGGACCCGCCGCCCGGCCCAGTACCAGCGGCCGCCGCTGCGCCAGATCCTGCCCGGGCCGACGCCCTAGTTCGGGGCCGCGACGGCGGGGTCCTGCCCGGCGCCGGCCTCGCCGCTGGCGACGGCGCCGGCGTCGTCGGTGCCGGACGGCGTGTCCGCAGTCTCCAGGGTGCCGTCGAGCGCCCGCAGGAAGGCGGCGGCCACCGGGGCGGCGGCCGTGGCGCCGAAGCCGCCGTCGTCGATGACGACCGCGAACGCCACGTCGCCGCGGTAGCCGACGAACCAGGCGTGGGTGGGCGGCGGGTTGCCGTCGCTGTACTCGGCGGTGCCGGTCTTGCCGTGGACCTCGCCGGGGAAGGACACCTCGGCGACGGTGCCGTCGGTGACGACCGAGCGCATGAACGCCCGCAGGTCGCGCACGACCGGCTCGGGGAGCTCGGTGGTGCGGGCCGGGCCGCCGGCCACGAACGGCGTGCGCCAGGTGCCGCTGGCGACGGCCGCCGCCACGCTCGCCATCTGCAGCGGCGACGTGGACACCCGGCCCTGGCCGATCGCCGCGGACGCGGTCTCGGCCGCGTCGGTCGGCTCCGGGAAGACCCCGCCGACGCTGGCGATCGGCAGCGGCTCGGAGCCGTCGAAGCCGAACATCCTGGCGGCCTCGGTCAGCGCGCCGTCCGGCAGCCCGCTGGCGACGTTGACGAACGCCGTGTTGCAGCTGTGCGCGAACGCCTCGGCGAAGCTGATCCGGCCGAACTCCTCGCCCTCGGCGTTGGCGAAGACCCGCCCGCCGGCGGTGACCGTGCGCGGGCAGTCGATCTGGGTGTCCGGGCGGACGCCGTTCATCAGCGCCGCCGTGGCCGTGATGATCTTGAAGGTGGAGCCGGGCGGGTAGGTGCCGCGCAGCGCCCGGCTGTAGCCGCCGGGCGGGTTGTTCGCCGCGGCGAGCACGCCGCCGGTCCGGGTGTCGATCGCGACCAGCGCGCCGTTCGGGAAGGTGGAGGTCGCCATCGCCTGCTCGGCCGCGTGCTGGACGGCCATGTCGATGGTGGTGCGGATCTGCTCGCCGTCGGCCGCCGGGAACCGGGCCAGGGTCGCGACGACCGCCCCGGCGCCGTCGCGGAGCACGATCTCGCCGCCCCTGGGCGCCAGCCGGTCGCCGAAGGCGCGCTCCAGCCCCGACGGCGGGTCCACCTGGCCGACGAGGTTGAGCGCGAGCTCCCGGTTCTCCCGTAGCGGCTGGCCGTTGACGTCGAGCAGGTCGCCGCGCCTACCGGGCGGGGCGGTCCGGTCGAAGGCCAGCCCCTGGGCGAGCCGCGGGTGCACCGAGCTGAGCTGGGCCAGCACCCGCCAGGCCGCGTCGGCGTCGGCCGGCTGGCCCACCCGGACCAGGACCAGCTCGCCGGAGTAGGCGAACGGGGTGGCCTGGTCGGCCAGGCGCATCGCGGCGGTGTAGGGGACGGTCGCGGTGGCGCCGTCCCGGCGCAGCTCGCCGGTGGTGAGCTCGGCGCCGGTCAGCCGGAGCCGGTCGCGCATGTCCGTCATGGCGGCGACCAGCGCGGCGGGGTCGACGTCGCCGGTGGTCGTGCGGGCGGCGAGCTGCGCGCCGGCGCCGTCCTGGCCGCGCACGAGCCCCTGCCAGGCGGCGAGGTAGGCCTGGGCGGCGCCGAGGGCGGCCCGGTCGGCCGCCGCCCGGTCGCGGCTGGTCTTCCACAGGTAGCCACCGCCGGCGCCGGCCCCGAGCAGCAGGAGCAGGGTGGCGCCGAGGGCGACGGCGCGGCGGGGCCGGCGGCGGCCCCGGCGCCGTGGTGACGCGGTGTAACCGCCAGCCATCAGTGGCACGGTGCCGCCCCCTCCCGATACCGCGACCAGCCGGACCGCCAGCATGCCTGGTCCTCGAAGATGGTGACGACAACCTTACGTTGAGTAGCCAATGGTCGCCGGCCAACGCCGGCGAGGGCGGCCGACGGCCGGGCACGACCGGCCAGCCGCCACCGCCCGGGCGCCGCGGCCCCCGCGCGGCCAGCTTGGCGGCCGGCCGGCGGCGGTGATCCCCGCGTCGGGGGCCGCGATCCGGCCTGGCTAGGTACTGACGGCGGGGCTGTCGAGCGTGTCCCGCCAGGGCGCGAGGTTCTCCCGTTGCACCGTGCAGGCGAGCTGGCGGGCGCCGGCGGCCCAGGCCTCCGCGCCCGGCTCCAGCGAGCCGCGGACCGGGGTGGCGTCCGGCGGCCGCACGCGGGCGACGTAGTCGGCGAAGGCAGTGCCGCACTCGGCGGCGGCCACCGCGTCCAGCGCGGCCACGCCGGGCCAGTTCTCGCCGGGGAAGCGCAGGTCGAGCCGCACCATCCGGACCACCTCGGCGCGGTGGTCCTCGCCGCACGGCACGACCCGCGCCGCCAGCCCGCCGTTCGGTGTCGTCGGGTCCCAGTCCACGCACGAGCCCTCGCGCAGCGAGGCGAGCAGCGCCGCGCTGACCACGATCCCCCCGGCCGAGCGCGGCGGAACGACCGCGGCCGGCTGCGATGGGCTCACCGGGGCCGGGCCGGTGGCGGCGCTGGTGGTGGTGCCGGCGGTGCGGCTGCCGCCGTGCCGCAGGGCGACGATGATGCTGATCACACCGGCCAGCACGGCGATCATCGCGATGATCCGCGCGGCCCGCCGGCCGCGCCGGCCGGGATGCGGCGCCCAGACCATGCGGTGCATGCCGGGGGAGAGACGTCGATGCGCGGGCACCACCTGACAGCGCCCGGGGTCGCGTCGATCGCCGCCGCGCATCCGCTCGGCGGCGGACGGCTCGATAAACCGGGCCGCCCGGACAAAGCCTTCGTCCAGACGGAGGTTCTCGAAGGGATCCGGGCTCTGGCGGGGCTCCCGTTCCGGCGACACCATGGCAGCAACGGTAAACCCGCGCCGCCCTGTCACGACATGCTTTCCATGAACGACCGCGCAGACCACAACGAAAGCATGGGAGAGCAACGCGCCGCGGCTGTGGTGCGTGGCCGTGGAGCGTGCGGTGAGAAGCCCGCTCGGGCAATCCGGCGCGGGGGAGCGGGCGATTCCCGGCGCGGCTGCGGCACGCCGGGCACGCCAGGCGAGCCGGGCTCACGCCCGCGGCGAGACCGTGACGCGAGGCGCGCGTGAAGCGGCGGGGGGGGGGCGGGCCCGCCCCCCCCCGCCCCCGCCCCCCCCCCCCCCCCGCCCCCCCCCCCGG